>NZ_JAYGHV010000396.1:0-26736 GCF_034932145.1 Spirulina sp. 06S082
TCCATCCTTCACCGATCCAGAGAACGATCGAGGTTGTGCCAATAATAGCAAACCAATCTTGTAAGGAAAGAGGAACGGTTCTGAAGACTTCTCCCCCAAATTGAATAATTAAAATCTGTCCGATACAAATTGCCGCCGCGATCGCAATAAAACCTTTATTTTGCCATACTCCTTTAAAGGCGGATTGCTTTAATCCCAAACAGCGTGCATTAAATAAATTCCAAAACTGAATAAAGACGAACACTGCAAAAAAGACAGATAACTCGTAAGGATCGATGCTGCCATCTTGTTGTAAATAGATTAAAAAGGCAGCTAAAAATCCTAAAAAGATTAAACCATTGCTGAGAATACTTTTAATCATTTCTGGGGAAATAATAAACGCTTCTGGATTTCGAGGCGGGTCTTGTAAAACTGTTTCATGGGGCGGTTCCGTCGCCAAAGCTAACGCCGCAAAGGTATCCATGATTAAATTAACCCAAAGCATTTGTGTCACTGTAAGGGGCAGGGAAATGCCGATAAAGGGTCCGAGTAAAGCAATGCCTAACGCGACAACATTAATCGTTAATTGATAGAGAATAAAGCGTTGGATGTTTTGGTATAAAGAACGCCCCCAAACGATGGCATTAACAATACTTTGAAAAGAATCATCCAGTAGGATAATATCGCTGGCATCTTTGGCGATCGCGGTACCACTTCCCATTGCTAAACCCACTTTTGCTTGTTTTAATGCTCCCGCATCATTTGTCCCATCTCCTGTTACGCCAACAACCTCACCTTGTTCTTGTAAGAGTTTGACTAAGCGTAACTTATCTGAGGGAATGGCACGAGATAATACTTTTAACTCTTGAATTGCTTCTCTAGCCTTTTCATCGCTCATATTGCGAAACTTTTTCCCAGAGATAGACGCATATTTATGTCGTTCTTCTTCTCCTTGCCAAAGACCAATTTCCCGAGCAATTTCTTCGGCTGTTTCCGCACAATCTCCAGTAATAATTTTGATTTTTAAGCCGGCATTGAGACAAGTTTTAATGGAATCAGAAACACCGGGGCGCAAAGGATCGACGATCGCCACAAATCCCAACCAGGTTAAATGGGGTTTCTTCTGTCCTTCCAGATGCGGCTGCATTAAATTATCAGGTAAATTTTGGTACGCTAAACCTAATGTTCGCATTCCCCGTTTCTGATAGTCATTCAACGCTGACAAAATCGGTTCTGGGTTATGCAGAGGTAGGACTCCATATTCGGTAAGAATTTCAGAACAGCGTTCGAGAATGACTTCCGGCGCACCCTTAATATGGACAATTTCTCCTTCAGTTACAGCAGAATGACCAAAGGTTGCCATATATTTATTCTGAGTTGAAAACGAGAGTCGAAATTCAATTTTCAAATTATAGCGATAGTCGAGATAATCAAGATTTTGTTCATCTAACCAGAGAAGTAAAGCGCTTTCTGTGGCATTGCCGATCGCCTTGGTGGGTTTTCCTTCTTCTTTTTCCAAATCGGCGGTACTATTGGCGGCGATCGCCTCAGCAATTAAATTTTTGGCGAAGTTCAATTGGACGACTGTTTTCGTTTTTAAAGCGGGAAAAATAACCTCGTGAACCCGCATTTTATTTTGCGTTAATGTCCCTGTTTTATCGGAACAAATAACCGTCGCAGCCCCAATTGTTTCACAAGCGTGCATCCGCCGCACTAAATTATTAGAATCCGCCATGCGTTTCATGCTATAAGCAAGGGAAAGGGTGACACTCATGGGCAACCCTTCCGGTACGGCAACGACGATAATAGTGACGGCGACCATAAAGTATTCTAAGAGGGCGAATCCCACTTCTGCGGGTAGCCAGGTTTCCCCCCAAACGGGAACGAGATGCAGAGGATAGCCAATTCCCGCCCCGAGTGCCAAAACCAGCCCCCCCACAGCAGCAGCTTTGAGCCAATTTCCCCAGCTATCATCCAGCCATTCTGGTGCCTCAATGCCGCGATCGAGAAAGTCTAAGCCATCATAAACTACGGGCAACCAAACCGGAATTAGCGCGATCGCAATACTTGTCACGAGGAAGGTTAAAAAATAACCCTGCTGTCCCGTCAGATGAAATTCTCCTGTCAGAAATCCTCGTACTGTTAAAGCGGTAAAAATGACTGTGGCAAAAGATAGCCCTACCACCCCGATCAATTCGCTGAGGCGATCGAGTTGTTGGTTGAGGGGGGTATCTTCTCCATTTTCGATGGTTGCTACAGCCCGCGCTAATTTCCCGATTTCCGTGCGATCGCCTACTGCTGTAACGGCAAAGATGCCATTTCCCTGATCGACAATGGTGGTGCGATAAAGATTATACGCGGGGTAAGTTGCTTCTGTTACTCCCTGTTCTTTGGCTTCGGAAGGAGTAAATTTTTGGACGGGTTCCGATTCTCCGGTAATCTTGGCTTGATCGACTAGGAGAGAAACTGCTTCAACCACTTCCCCCTCGGCGGGAATTTCGTCCCCTTGTTCCACGCAAACCCAATCTCCTACAACGAGGTCTTTCTGGGGTACTGTGGTTGCACAGCCGTCGCGAATGACCCGCACTTTGACATCATCAACATATTGATTGAGAATTTCAAAGGCTTGATTGGCGCGGTACTCATTGACAAAGGCGAGAGTTGTGGCCAAAACGATCGCCACAATAATCCCCAATCCTTCGATATAATCGTTTCGCACTGCCCCTGCTGCGATCGCGATTATGGCCGCAATACACAAAATGCGGATCACGGGATCGGCAAATTTCTCTAAAAATAAACGCCACCAAGGTTCTTGTTCTGGGGGAGTTAGGACATTTGCCCCATATTTTTTGCGGTTGATTTCAACTTGTTCTGAGGTGAGTCCGCCGAGGGGATGATGCGATCGCGTTTGCTGGTCGGTGAACATAAGCACTGAAACGAATAGGAGTCGGGGTATTGCCCGAAGCAATATTCCTTCATGGTATCATTACAGACATTTGCTTTGCATGGGAATAGGGAATAGGGAATAGGGAATAGGGAATAGGGAATAGGGAATAAGGCAAGAGGCAACAGTCAACAAAAGGAATATTTTTTTATGCTTTATTTGGTTGGTACGCCTATCGGGAATCTGGAGGATATGACCTTTCGGGGGGTTCGTATTTTGCAAGAAGTGGATTTAATTGCGGCCGAAGATACTCGTCACACGGGAAAGCTATTAAAACATTTTCAAATTCAAACGCCGCAAATTAGCTATCACGAACATAATAAGCACAAGCGTTTGACTGAATTAATTCAGCGTTTACAGTCTGGAGAGGCGATCGCCTTAGTTACGGATGCGGGGATGCCGGGGATTTCCGATCCTGGTTACGAGTTGGTTAAAGCCTGTCGAGAAAATAATCTCCCTGTTGTCCCCATTCCAGGAGTTAGCGCTGGAATTACTGCTTTAGTGGCTTCGGGTTTGCAGTGCGATCGCTTTGTTTTTGAGGGCTTTTTACCAACTCAAGCCAAAGCCAAGGGCGATCGCCTCACTTCACTGCAAGCAGAATCTCGCACTCTTGTTCTTTATGAGGCACCCCACCGCTTACTCTCTCTTTTGCAGGATTTGGCGGCAACTTTGGGGGGCGATCGCCCTATTGTCTTGGCGAGGGAACTCACCAAACTTCACGAAGAATTCTGGCAAGGTAGCATTAAAGCGGCGATCGCCCATTACAGCCAACGTCCCCCCAAAGGCGAATTTACCCTCGTTATTGCCGGAATTTCCCAAAACCCGACAACTCTCACGGAAACAGAAATCGCCGCCGAATTACAACAACTTTTAGAAGAGGGAATGTCGCGATCCCAAGCCAGTCGCCATCTGGCACAATCGACGGACATTTCTCGCCGCCACATTTATCAAATTGCCCTTTCTCTCCCCAATTCCCTTGAAAATCTCGAAATTTAGCGCGATCGCCGTGTAGCGTGGCATAATACAAAAAGCATTCGCAATTTTGAATGGGTTAGGAGGAGGTCAAGGCCATGAGAAGCGAACATCTCAACGATGTAGATTTATGCTTTGCGATCGACACAACGGGCAGTATGGGGGGATTTATCCGCAGCGCCCAGCAACAATTATTAGATACCATGAGCTTGCTTTCGGCGGATGGAAATATTAACTTGCAAGTGGGTTTGGTGGAATATCGCGATCATCCCCCTCAAGAGCGCTCTTTTGTGACTCGTATTTATCCCCTCACTGCCGATTTCTCTCAAATGCAAACAAGCATTAATCGCTTGCAGGCGGCGGGGGGAGGAGATGCCCCCGAAGCAGTCTACCAAGGGGTATTTGATGCTTGTGCCAAGATGCAATGGCGAGAATATAGCTGTCGTTTTGTGATGTTGGTGGGAGATGCCCCTCCTCACGGTTTCTTCTCCTGGTTGCGAGACAATACTGGGCGATCGGTTTCTTCTGGAGGTGACACTTGGCCGAAAGGCTGTCCTAGCGGTCTCGATATCCAGTCTGTCACCGCCGAAGCAGAAAAGCAACGGGTCAAGATTTACGGCTTGTCTATGGGGGCAAACAGTGCTACCCAAGAGGCATTTAGTGCGATCGCGCAACTCACGGGAGGTCAGTGCGAAACGGCGCAAAATGCTTCTCACATCATCAGTAAAATGGTTGCAGTCCTCAATGTTGAATTCCGCACCATCCAATTCGATCGCCGAGTTTTGGAGGTTATCCAAGGATGCGATCGCATTGAATTAGACGATTTGGCAGGTCAACTGGAAACATCTCGCTTGACAGTAGCTGGGGCAATTTCACGGCTGGGAAAACGCGGTTTTTTGGCTTGATGTTTCCACTGCTATTAATAATTGCCTATTAATAATTGCTTATTGATAATTATTTATTGATAATCTAGAAAAACGGAGAGGGAGGGATTCGAACCCTCGATGAAGTTTAACCCTCATAACTTCTTAGCAGGAAGCCGCTTTCAACCACTCAGCCACCTCTCCAAGTTTATATTCAGGTAGTATAGCAAATTTTTTCTATATTAACAAGTATTGCAACTTGCATAAATTTTCCTCGTCTGGTCAGAAGTAAGAAGTAGAAGGTAACTCTGTCTCACCAAAAAGGAGGATAGAAACAATGTCTCACGGATGTCATGGTTCTGATTCTGCGATCAAATGCCCAAAATGCAGCCGACATACAGTAGTTTCTCTCAATGTAAACCTCTGGAAATGTCTTAATTGTGACTTCTCCAAGGATTTCTCGGAGGATGACGAAGACGAGCCAGATAATACATTTATATCGGCTTGTCTGGGAGGGATCGCCATTACTCTACTTTGTTTGCTGAGTCTTTAACACTCCCGAATTTTATCGGGGAGGGTGCATTACCAACTCAATATAAATTTATCTACCCAATATAATTATCCTCTCACAGTAAGATATAAAAAGTATCGGCATCTATCTCAACCATGTTTTCTATTTTTATTCTCACCCATAACGAAGAACTCGATATTGCTGCCTGTATTGAATCCGCGTTATTATCCGATGATGTGATTGTTGTAGACTCCTACAGTAGCGATCGCACTTTAGAAATTGCCCGTCGCTATGAGGTTCAAGTAGTTTGTCACAAATTTGCAAGTCATGGGAAACAACGAACTTGGATGTTACAAAATATTGCGACTCGTCACGACTGGGTATATATCCTCGAAGCTGATGAACGCATGACTCCCGCTTTATTTACCGAATGTTTGCAGGCTATTCAAAATACAAAAAATGTGGGCTACTATGTTGCCGAACGGGTAATCTTTATGGGACATTGGATTCGCCATTGTACTCAATATCCTCGTTATCAATTGCGCTTGTTAGATAAAAATAAAGTTTGGTTTTCCGATTACGGTCATGCAGAACGAGAGATATATCAGGGAAAAACCAGTTTTCTTCAATCAAATTATCCCCACTTTACCTGTAGTAAAGGCTTTAGTCGTTGGTTAGAGAAACACAATCGTTATTCAACCGATGAAGCAAGAGAAACGATTTATCAATTGCAATGCAAACATATTAATTGGCAAGATTTATTTTGGGGAAATACAGAAGTAAAACGACGAAGGGCATTAAAAGATTTATCTCTGCGCGTTCCTTTTCGTCCTCTTATTCGTTTCGTTTATATGTATTTCTTTTTAGGGGGAATTTTGGATGGTAAAGCTGGGTTGACTTGGTGTATTTTGCAGGCTTTTTACGAATATTTAATTTTACTGAAAACGGAAGAATTGCTAGGACAACAGGAGAAACAACTATTCTCGCAAGTTAATCGAGTAGATTCTTTAGCAAAGGATAAATTAGAGACAAATTTTAAAGCGATCGCGTCTCCTTAATTCTATTTCATTATCTTTTTAAGGGTGCGAAATAATCTCAACTTCTTGGGAAGCTGCATTTAACCATTCTTGCATAGCAGGAAGTTGCCAAATTGTTTCCGTGTAGGCTTTTTCGCTATCCGTTAAAGGAACATCGTAAGTGATAAAGCGAGAAACAACGGGGGCAAACATGGCATCAGCAAGAGAAAATTCACCAAACAAAAAGGGTCCATTTTCTCCGAATTGGTGGCGACAATTGTACCAAATTTCTTTAACGCGGGTAATATCAGTATGAACGTCGGGGTTCATTCCTTCTCCTGGAAAGCGGTTGCGACAGTCCATCGGCATTTTTTGTCGCAGATGATAAAATCCTGCGTGCATTTCTAGACTAACAGAACGGGCAAAAGCCCTTGCTTGGCGATCGCCTGGGAGTAACTGGGGTGCAAAATTTTCCACGATATACTCACAAATTGCCCAGGATTCCCAAATTGTAAGATTATCGTGGAGTAACACCGGAACCCGTCCTGAAGGAGAGTAATACCTAATTTCTCGATGGGTGTTGGGGGTATCTAGAGGGATGCGAATCTCGCTAAAGTCCAAGTCAGCTTGTTTCATTGCTAACCAAGGACGCAATGACCAAGAAGAGTAGTTTTTATTGCCAATAACTAGGGTTAATTCAGCCACGATCGCGCTTTCGTTACTATATTTTTTGCAGAATATAATTCTATCATTTTTGGCGATCGCAACAGGACGAGAAAAACCAGAAATTTTTCTAAAATTTTTCTAAAGATCCATCATTTTAGGCATTTCTACTAATAAGGTCATCTCGTTGCGTCCGATGACATTAACTCGAACTCCAGGAGAAACATTAATTCCTGTCACGCATTGGGCAAACCACCAGGATCCGCGAAACTTAACGCGGCCTCGGCGATCGGGGCAAATTTCGTCGGTGACGATCGCATTGCCTTTCCAAAGATCGAATTTTTGTGTAGTTGGTTGCTGGGTTTTATTAAAGAGGCCAAACATAATTAAATATCTCCAAGTTTTTTGCTAAGTTGTGATGGTTAAGAATGAGATGCGATCGCAGTCTCAATTAATCAGTCTTTCTCAACAAAAGTTTTGTTTCCGGAATATGCCACTAAAGAATCTGTCACCCTTCTCTATTTCTATCCTAAACAAAAGCGAACGCACTCCATCATTTGACGGTTTTTTCCTGCCTTTTTCTGCCTTTTCCTGCCTTAATGCGCCTTTATATTTTCTCTGGTGGGATACAATAGAGAGCAAATTTGGGGGAGTGAGGCGATGGATCTAATTACACAAACCAAAAATCGCCTGCTAACCGCGACTGGTTTGTTAGCGGGGGGGTCAGTTTGTTTGGCTTTGGCCAGTGCAGGTGTATTTGCAGCAATTCCGGGGGGAGGTATTGTTGCGACAATTCTGGGAACGATGGTTTCTGCGGTGACAGGAGGCGTGGTTGCCAATGATAGCATACCGGAGCATTTAAACCATGTTTCCGTGAGATTGCGAGACAGCAAGCAACAATTAAGCAATCACGATTTAACGAATGCGGTAGGTTTGGCGATGGGTTTGATTATTAAATCTGTGGCTGAATCTGGGAATTATCCTGACTCACAAAAAGACTTGCGGGGGTTGGCAGAATCTACCGTGAAAGCGTGGCCAAAGGTCGCGAAACGATTGAAAAGGCGGGTTGATAATACTTTTGAGGTTTTGCAGGATGAGGCGGTTTCTGGGCTATTTTCGGGGACAATGGAGGAATTTCTCAATACTCCGGTTTTAGCAGAGGAAGATTGGCGGAAGTTGTTACAGAATTGGTTATGTGTCGAGGCACAAATTTGGCTGCGATCGGATGTTTTGGATGTGGTGATTAATCGTTTATACAAGCGTTTTCCTTTGGCGTTGCGGGAGGTTTTGAAGGCGGATTTTGAGGGGGGAGGGAAGGCGTTTGCAGGGTTAACGATTGCGGTTTTGAGTGAAATGCAGGGGAGTTTGCAAGAGTTGCTGGCACGTCCGACGGGGGAAGATTTGGGGAATTTACAAACAAGTTTAGAGCAAGAGATACAATCTTTGGCAGGGTTGCGGCGGCAGTTAGAAAATAATGCGGAAGAGTTTCGGAAGTTGGGGGAAAATATTGATTCGGGTTTTGCTGAGGTTTTGCGGGAGTTAGGGGTAACGGAGGAGAAAATTGCGGGAAAAATTGACGGATTACAGCAATGGTTGCAAGGATATTTAGATGAAATTATTGAGCGTTTAGATGAGTTGAAAGAAGGACAAGAAAAAATCAGGGAAGATGTCGAAAAAGTTAGTAGGAATACAGAAAAATTGCTAGATCGATTAGAGGGAATCCATCAGCAGAAACAAGCACGACTGGGTTATGTTTTAGATAGCAATCGTCCGGCAATTAGCTATTGGCAAGGACGGGTTAAGGAGTTAGAAACGGTTAACGGCTGGTTAGATGATGAGAATCGCAAGTTAGGGTTTATTTGTGGCATAGGTGGGGTGGGAAAGTCGGCTTTGGCGGCGAAGATTTATGAGACGCGATCGGATTTTGAACGGAAGTTTTGGGCAGATTTGGGAGATGCACCGTTTTTGAGTGCTTTGGCGCGGAAGATTTTGCAGGAATTCAAGATTTTTGCTGAGGAAGAGTTGGAGAAAATGGATGAGAAAAACTTGGGGACGGTTTTAATTAATTGTTTGCAGAAGCGGCGTTATTTGTTAATTTTGGATAATTTTGAATCGGTGCTTGATGATGAGGATTATCAGGAGTTTTTGCAGCAGTGGTTGGGGTGTTTTAGTCAGACAGAAATTTTAGTGACAACCCAGGCGATCCCCAGTTTAAAGCAGGTACCGCGTACCGAGATTATTTTGCAGGGATTATTGGCAAGGGAGGGTGTAGAGTATTTACAAGCAGTGGGAATTGGTGGGAGAGATGAGGAGTTATCGGCATTTGTGACACGGGTTAAGGGGCATCCTTTAACGTTAAAGTTGGTGGCGGGTTTTCTCAATGAGGAGATGGGAGAAGGTGCAAAGATTGGGGATTTACAAACATTGGGAGTGCATTTTTTAGATGAACGAATTGATGGAAATCATCGACAACAAATCGTGCAGTTAGTTACGGTTTTGGAGGCGAGTTTTCAGCGTTTGACGGAGAGGTTGCAGGGGGTTTTGTTGTCGGTTTTGGTGTTGCGAGGTGGGTTTGATGTGGCGATGGCGAGGGGGATTTCTGGGGAAGATTTGATGGAGAAGGAGTTACGGGATTTACAGAGGCGGGGATTATTAATTGTTACGGAGAAACATGAGCAAAAAGTGGGAGATCCCCCCCAGCCCCCCTTGAAAAGGGGGGAGAATCTGGAAGTCCCCTTGAAAAGGGGGGAGAATCTGGAAGTCCCCCTTATTAAGGGGGATTTAGGGGGATCTTATGAGTTTCAGCCGTTGATTGAGGAGTATCTCAAGTATAAGGCGGGAGATTTGACAGCAGCGCATCAAAAAGCAATTTTATTTTATCAAGGTACTTTAAAACCTCGGGAGGAATGGGAGACGGTGGAGGATGTGGGGGAATATTTGGAAATCTTTCATCATCGTTGCGAGTTGGGAGAGTATGAGACAGCTTTTGATTCGATTTATGATGGCAGTTGTAGCGATCGCTGCGTTGCAAAGTTTCTCGATTTACGGGGTTACAATCAACTGCGAATCGAACTTTATACTCGGTTAGTTGCTGGGTTATCAAATCACGAAGACTCGCGATATACTGCTTCTTTAACTTCTCTAGGCATTGCTTACAACTCCTTGGGAGACTACCAACAGGCGATCGCACTCCTTCAGCAATCTCTGGAAATTCAACGCCAAATTGGGAACAGACGGGGAGAAGCTGCTTCTTTAAACAATTTAGGCATTGCTTACGACTCTTTGGGAGACTACCAACAGGCGATCGCACTCTATCAGCAATCTCTGGAAATTCAACGCCAAATTGGGGACAGACGGGGAGAAGCTATTTCTTTAGGCAATTTAGGGGAAACCTATGATGCTTTGGAAGATTATCAAAAAGCTCTTTCTTTATATCAAGAAGCCTTAACCATTGCAGAACAAATTAAGTTTCGCCATTTTCAGGCAGAAATTTGGTTTAATTTTGGTAAAACCCTAACGAAACTCAACCGCATCCCCGACGCACTTGGCGCATATCGCAATGCAAAACAACTTTATCAAGAAATGAAACTCGATCGCAAGGTTCAAGAGTGCGACAATGCCATACAAAATTTAGAATCTCCTCCTTCCCGACAACCTCAGAATATTTGGCAAAAACTCCGTCAATTTTTCCGTTCTTTCCGTCGTTTCATCGACAATCTTTTCCAATAGAGATAAATCTCTAAATTGCACCGCGATCTCTTATTTTTCCCCTTAAAAACGGGTTCACAGGAACGCACAGATTCCCACTCTGTTAGAATATCATTGTCAAGTCAATCCTGTCAAGCTAAAATTCAATTTTCTCTTACCCTTAAAAAGCAAATCAAGATTGAATAATTTCTACAATTTTGAGAATCACTTCCTGTTGTTTTTCTGGTGTAATTTGACCAATCTTACGCAAAATAATATGGCGATCCGCCGTAAATAAACGATTGGGACGAATATTACTCAATCGATTCAATCCTCCTGCAATAAAATCCGGATCGTCTAATGCGATCGCATAGGAATCGTAAATGGTTTGACTGGTAATTTGACAAAGGATGCGATCGTCTCCCCGTAATATCATGCGATCGTCTCCCCGTAATATCAAATCCGCATGAATACTATGAATTAAAAAGCTAGGGAGCGAGACGATCGCGGGAACAATGCGATCGCAAGCCAACCGCCCTCCTGCTAAATTTCGCGCGACCGGACCCACTTGCAATGCGGCATAACCTCCCATAAGAAACAATGGCTACCTCGGGAGTCATCGACCCCCCATTCCGTGCTTCTTGTATCTGTTGCCAACGAGACACGAGGATTCTCTGCTGTTGCGTTGAGGATGGTGATGTCTAGACAATGGATAATGCGATCGTGAAGATTGTTCCCTTGCCAAACTCTGAACTGCATTCGATTGAGCCACCATGCTTCTCCGTGATGATTTGATGTGCGATCGCCATCCCCAAACCAGTTCCTTTGCCAACTTCTTTGGTGGTAAATCCCTGCTCAAAAATTCGTTCAATCGTTTCCCGTTTCATTCCACAGGCATTGTCTTGGATCTGAATTTGCACCTGTTTATCAACCACTGAAGTGGTAATCGTAATTATATTGGGATCGGCTTTAATCTCCTCGAAGGTTTTGCCCTGATTCGCCTCCTCAAAGGCATCAATGGCATTGGCCAAAATGTTCATAAACACCTGATTTAACTGACCTGGAAAACATTGCACTTCCGGTAGATCGCCATAGTTCTTGACAACTTCAACTGCTGGCCGCTGTTCATTGCTCTTGGTTCGATGCTTAAGGATTAGTATTGTACTCTCAATGCCCTCATGGATATTAAATGCTGTCTTATAATCTCGATCCTGACGAGAGAAGATACGCAAACCATCACTGATATTGCGAATGCGATCCACTCCTGAATTCATCGAGTTGATAATATTGGGCAAGTCTTCGCGGATAAATTCCAAGTCAATCTCTTTAATTTCATCTTCAATATCTGCATCAGGGTTAGGCATTTTTTCTTGATACAAATCAATCAGTCCGAGTAGATCCTTTATATAGTTCTGGGCAGGTTGAATATTCCCTTTTAGGAACCCCACTGGGTTATTGATCTCATGGGCAATGCCTGCCACTAATTGACCCAGGCTTGACATTTTTTCAGCTTGAAATAACTGGATTTGAGTTTGCTTGAGTTCTTCAAAGGCGGTTGTTTTGGCAAGCACCTCTTTCTCTAACTCATCAGCATCCGTAACCCGTTTAATTAAGGGACGCAACACAAAAACCAAACCAACGGTGGCGATCGTGCTGACCCCAAAAACTGCCAGACCAACAAAAAACAAATCTCGGTTCACTGCACCATACAGTTCCTGACGATCCATCTGCACCGCAATGATCCAGTCAGTATGCGGCAAGGTCCCAAAGGCAATGATCTGATTGTCGTAATGTTCAATTTCTGTTGGATCGTGGGCGATCGCACCGTGGAGTAAAGAAGCCAAGTGTTCCGGCAGCACCTGTGACCCGTTTCGCAACGGAAAGAACAACGCCAAGGTGTCCCCTTGCTCTTGGGCCAAGAACATCTCGCCCGTCTCCCCCAGACCGATGTATTCCGCAACAAGCCTTTCCATATTGGACATTCTAAACACAGCAATATCTCGGCCAATCCGCTCTTGCTGCTCAGAAAAAATGGGGCTACTCACCAAGAGATGGGGACGATTATCGATCGCGATCGGGCCAACTGTGATGGACTCGTCAGTCTCCCCTTGGAGAATGTCTGAGAGATCCAGGGTCGAGTCAACTCCGACATGAACCAGGAGTTGGTCGGTGCGATCGAAGCGACTGACCCCCACCAGTGAATCGTTTTGATCGATCGCATCCTCTAGATCGAACAAACTCAGTTCCTGCAACTCAGTCAAGCTGGCTTTGCCCTGAACGTAGTCAGAAAGTATCTTGCGGGCAAAGGTACGACTGGTGACTTGTTCAGCAACTTCAATACTGCTTTGCTGCACCTGTTCAGCCGCCAATGTTCGGTTGCTCAGTTTAGCCTGGAGGTCTTGCTCCTGAGCTATTTTAAGCTTGTTGTAGAGGGGAATGACACTGACCAATGCCACCACTAAACTGACGCAAAAGACCCCTGCCGTAGAATAACGGCTCAGGTGGCGTTGTAAACGGTTGGAAGAGTTTGAGGGGCTGTTCACTAAGCTTGTTTGATTCAGGTTATTTCCAATCTATTCAGGGTAAACGCAACAAAATCACCCCAAAAAATTGCTATTGGGGATCATGTCATAGAAAGGAGTTCCGTGCAATTTGGACTGAAAATCCTCTTGTCAAAAGATTATTCCCTTGTCGATTCCCCATCTTTTCAGGTCGCGCTGACCCTCCCCGCTCTTTTTTCGTATCGCACCTTGGCCAAAGTCGTTGCGGTTTAGAGACTGCTTATCAGTCTAGCCCTTCGCAAAATGAACTGTAAGACCGTCTCTCGGTGAGCCAGAATATCGGCTCTCCCTTCCATCCCGGCTTGTAGGGTACATTGACGATCGCCTTGTTGTTCTAATTCTATCTGTTGTTGGATTAAAGATTCTCGTTCCCGTTTTAAAGTAGCGATTCTGACGGTTCCGGTAGCCTGTTCTCGGCGAATTTGTTCTCGGGCGATCGCGACTTCTGCGGGACTGGGATCGAGGGCAGTTTTGGCTTTTTCGAGCCGCGCTTTTGCGGCTTCAACGGCAGCAGCCCGCATTTTCAGTTCTTGGATGGCTCCTAAGCGGTCTTGTTCTTGTTGGATCGCGGCTAACTGAACTTCTGCCAATTGGTCTTGGGAGATTCCCCCTTCTCGGGCGAGGGGACGGTAGCGGTCTAATTTTTCTCGCGTGGTTTTTAGTGAGGCTTCTATGGATCTCAGGTTGGCTTCTGCGGCGATCGATTCCGCGCCGATCTGTCTTAATTAGGCTTCGGCTGCTGCGACATCGTGTTGGCTATTCAGAGCGCGATCGCGGTACTCTCGACGATGGCCGGCTAATTCGGCTCGGGCAGATGCGATTGCACTTTGATTCTCTTGAGTTTCGGCTGCGATCTGGCGATCGAGGACAACAATCTGAGCCTGAATTTGTTGGATTTGTTGCTGTAGGTGGGCGATCGCGCCTTGCAATTGGATTTTTTGCACATTTAAGCGGGTATCATCCAATCGAGCGATCGTCTCTCCGGCCTTCACCTGCTGATTTTCTTTCACTTCAATCCGTTGGACTGTACCCGCTTGGGTAGCTTCGACAAGGTGCAACTCTCCAGCCGGACGCGCAAGTACCGCTTGATCCAATCGATGTAAGTTTGCTCAGTACGGTAGGAGTAGTGTTTGAGGCGGATCACTTCTCGAAGCACGTCCAGCAGCTTCTTTGGCGGTGGGGGGGCAGTCATAGGGACAAACAAATTCGTATAAAACGCGCTCTAAGGGAATTATACAGAAAATTTCCGTATAACATCCCTATGCAGAGTGTTATGCGGATGAAATCTTAATAAAATCTGTATAGGGGGTGATTAGATGGAAAAAATCCGTATAATTCAATCCGTATAATTCATAGTTATGCCGAAACCGATAAGTTCGTTAAGGTTGTCTGTTTCTAGCCAAATTAGGCAATTAATCAAATCTTTAAAATCTAAGGAGTGCTACTTACTCATGACTGTTTCAACTTCTACAACAATGAGAAAGGCTTACCAAGTTATTCAGATTCGTGTTCAACTGCTAGGGCGTGGAATGACCAATGAAATTATGAATCTTTATGTGAACGGGAAGCGTCTTAAACCCAAAGTGAAGACTATACATGAATTTTTAAACTACTTAGGTGCTCAAGGTTTCTGTCTTGTAACCGCTGAGTTGGAAACTGAAGGAATCTACACACACTTTTACACTTTACAGCGTGAGGTTCTAACTCAGCAACCTCCCGAAGGAGATATTTTTGATGAACTTGCCAAAGCAAAGGAAGGTGCTGATTTTGGAGACACAGTTAAAAATCTTCTTGAAGGTGGACTTGATCGTCTTGCTTAATTTACGACGCGATCGCCAGTCCCCCAACCGTTCCAAACAGGAGGCAATTGGTTTTTGGGTTCGGATTTAGGGGAAGATTTTACCGATCTGATTCCGGGCAACGCTATTCCTTGGCATATCGAGGCATTTTACCGCTATAAAGTCACGGACAATATCTTTTTAACCCCCGGAATGATTTGGTTAACCGCCCCCAACCAATCCGCCCGCAATCCCGATGTTTTAGTCGGCACATTGAGGCTCACTTTTCGTTTTTAACGGAACTCGCGATTCATATCTCGCAGTACGAAGGGCGGGATCGATGAGTTCTGCTCTCGTTTCTGCTTCGTTCAATTTGATTCCTCCTCGAGGATCGGTTTGATAATGCCGATTTAATGAGAATCTGGAGATGTTCCGCGATCGGGAATAATCTCAATTAATCCCGTTTGAAATGCTTTATCGTAAGTGATAACAGGTATTTTTTCGAGTTCTGCTTGTGCCATAATCATGCGATCGAAAGGATCTCGATGAGCGATCGGCAAACTACCTGCTCTGATGGCATGGGCTGAGGTAATGCCAAGTTCAAGGAATTTTGCTTGAATTAATATCTGTGAATATCGTTCGACAATGGGTTTGGCTTCAGGCAGTTTACCGATGCGGTATTTTGTGGCAATTTCCCAAGCAGAAGCACTGCTGACAAAAATCTGATGTTTTGAGTTGCGAATGATGTCTCGGCAAACCATATCGAGCTTAGAATCGTCGAAAAGCCACCACAAGAAAATATGAGTATCGAGAAGATATTTTATTCCCATCGCTGGAGTTCTTCTTCAGGTAGGGGGTCAAAAAAAGTATCGCTGAGTTTTCCGGTTAAAAGTCCGGGGGTGCGGGGTTGAGGGGATTCTCGACCCAATCCTAAGCGAAAGTAGTAAATCAGATCGTAAATTTCTGCGAGTTTTTCTTCGGGAATTTCTTGGAGTTCTTGAAGGATTTTATCAATTAGCATGGGTTCGCGTATGGTTTATTTTCCATTATTGCCAGAGATGCGATCGCTTTTAGGTTTCTTTTTCAATTTTTCCAAATGAGGGCAAGTCGTGGCAATGTTTGCTTTTGTCTGGAAACCTCCAGATCGCTTTTCGGTTCAATGTGACTCATGCGACGGCCTCCTCAATAGACTGTCAGCAGTTTGCTTGAACTTTTGCAGGTCGGGAAACAAATTCCCATTCACGAACTCGATATTTAATGACAACAGTAGTGTAGCAAGTTCTGGAGGAACGGCTCCCGACATTTATGTTCGATCGCAAAAGATTCGGGGCAAAAATCTTCTTCGGTTTAACAAATTCTTCTGCATTATCTGTCGGCATACACGGGCGATCGATCTCGTTTTGTTCTTCATCGTCAACATAAGGAATTGAAGCGGTGTACAAATTCCATTGTTCTTCTTTGAGAACTTCTCGGATACTTTCCTTGATGAGTTCTTTTAAGGTTTGGCGATCGCTGTTGTTGAGAAATGTCATGGTTGATTGTCCTGTTTGGCAATTCTTTTCCTATCGCTAGTGCGATCGTTGTTTCCTGATGTAGTAAAATCAGACTATGACAAAACTCTAACTCAACCAAAACAGTTATGACAGTCAGCCAAACGAAAAAAATGATATGGGAACATATTAATACATTACCAGGGGAACAAGTTAAAACGCTTCTTTTAACATGGCTAATCAATTCTTCTGGAGACTTAGAAGACTTTGAGCAATTTTTGACCAATCAGACGACTCAAACAGCAGAAAATTGTCTTGAGTACGGTGCGATCGACTCAGACTTAAATTTTCAAGCCCTTACTGAAGATGAAATGGTTCAACAAAGTAAACTTGCCCTCGAATCTTACTATCGTAAAGGTATTGGTATTACCCATTATTCTATACGCGAATGGGCTGATAGTTTAGGAACAGAAGGGGAAAAACCATGTCCAAAATAGTTTGGACTGAAGGTGCAGTTGACGATCTCAATCGCCATTACGAGTTTCTCAAAATCAACAATGCTGATGCTGCGGTACGTGCAGTCCAAAAGATTGTCTCTACTGGTGAAAGTTTACAGGAGAATCCCCGTAGAGGCAAAACCGTAGATGACGTTGTAGGATTGCGGAAACTTTTAGTTGCTTTTGGGAAATAATGGGCGTATGCGAATAGGGAATGGGCGTATGCAATACGCCCCTACTAAAACCCCCAAATTTTACCGTTATCTCGTAGGGGTGCAATGCTTGCACCCTTTTTCTTTTTGTTTATCCGTCAAATCGGATAATTGTAGTTGATTCGTCAGTGCGATCGCATTTTGGCATTCTTCACCCAGTTCAACGATATGTTAATTTAAAGTTGGATTATTTGTGGCAATTTTAGCTTTGTTATTGAGTTGCATTATTGTTTTCCCCATCGCCAGAAGATTTGGGAATGGTTTGAATAATTATCTTTAATCCTAAAACTTCAAGCCAGTTGCTCAAATGGTAGATGGCAAAATTGCCTTTTTCGGATAAAAGATTGTTGAGTTTTTGGCGATGGTCTTCGATCTGTTCTGGAGTTAGATAAATATCTCCTAACGCTTCTAAAATATTGTTTAATACTCTGTGTAACAATTCGGGTTCGGGGTTTTCTTCCTCAAAAAGTGCTTCTAAATATCCTGCGGCTTCTTCAGGAGATTTCAAAGATTCAATTAAATAAGATTGATAGCTTTTAGTTGTTGGGGTTTTGACGGTTTGCATAGTCTTTCCAGTATTTTTGTGCTTGACGAATATCTTTTTGTTGCGTGCTTTTGTCGCCTCCACATAAAAGTATAATAATTGTAGAACCCACTTGTCCAAAATAAATCCGATAACCACCACCATAATCGATTCTCAATTCGCAAACCCCTTCACTCACTGATTTATAATCTCCTAAATTTCCCAAACTGACGCGATCGAGTCTCAATTTTATTTTTCGTCTTGCTTTGACATCTCGCAGAGAGTTCAACCAATCTTCAAAGGGACTGTTTTGGCAATTCTTTTTACATTTTTGCAGGAAATGGGCGTATGCAAGCAGAGAATGGGCGATCCATTCCGCCTCCATCACATCATACAAATCAAACGGACTCACCTGCGTCAATAAATGCAAACAAGTCACCCCCAAACTATACAAATCGCTGCTAAACGTAGCCTTACCCATTGCTTGTTCTGGAGGCCAATATTTCTCCGTTCCGATAACCGTTCCCGTCACGCTTCGTTGGGAGACTACCCACAGGCGATCGCATTCTATCAGCAATCTCTGGAAATTCAACGCCAAATTGGGGACAGACGGGGTGAAGCTGATTCTCCCTATAATCTTAGCCAGTTGTATCACAAAGTTGGCAGAATTCAAGATGGATATGCAGCAGGATATCAAGCACAAAAAATTTATCAAGCCTTAGATTTACCTCTCAATGCTTATCCTCTTTCTAAGTGGATGAAAGCCATTACTAAATTTGCCCAACATAGCAAGTTTAACCCCATTCTCTGCTTTATTTTAGGTCTTGTTGCCTTTCCCTTTGCCTTCATTTTGATTGTTCTAATTACTCTTTACCCAATCATCTGCAATCTTTTCCGACGAAGGTAAATCTCTAAATTGCGCCGCGATCTCTTATTTTTCCCCTTAAAAACGGGTTCGCAGGAACGCACAGATTCCCACTCTGTTAGAATACCATTGTCAAGTCAATCCTGTCAAGGAAAAATTGAACTATTTTTGGCTTTTTTGTTAAGGATTACAAGGCAATGATTAAGGCGATCTCCGTTGGTTTGTATCGCGATCCGACAGGGATTGGAAATCCGTCTCATACAAAAAGTCCTCTCAAGAGGACTAACCAATTTAAAAGGTGTAAAATTTCGCGATCGCAATCCATTTTGAAAGTTTGGATAATTTAATATTCACCAAATTTTAGCTAATTTCAAAACAAATCCCAGTAATAAATCTTCTCCCGATAGTGTGGAAGGATTGTTCAAAACTTCTACCTCTTTACCTTGTCGATAAACTTCTACTCGTCTTTTTTTCCGATTAATAAGCCACCCCAATTTTGCACCATTATCCAAATATTCTTGCATCTTCTCCTGAGTTGCTTTCAATGAATCGCTAGGAGACATTAATTCCACCACAAAATCCGGACAAATATTGCTAAACCTTTCTCGTTCTTCTGGAGGTATTTTCTGCCATTTTTCGAGAGGAATCCATGAGGCATCAGGGGAACGTTCTGCACCATTTGGTAACTTAAACCCTCCCGAAGAATCAAAAACAATTCCTAATTGTTTATCTTCATTCCATAGCCAAAGTTGAGCCGTTAATCCAGCATTACGATTGCTTGTTTCATCACCTGTAGGGGACATAATTATTAAATCTCCATTAGCATTGCGTTCAAAGCGAAGATTTTTGTTTTTAATACATAACTGATAATACTGATCGTCAGTTAGATTTACTGTTTCTAGGTCGAGAGTCAAATTGGTCATCTTAACTCCTAACAAGGCAATATTGTTTCTATCTGTATTATAGTGGCGTAAGTTCTATTGACGATCGCCGAGTTCTTGTGGTAGTTTTCGGGTCAATGTCCCGTAAACTTTTCAGGATCGGTTATGAATCTACTACCATGTCAATTTTCCCGACAACTTTTCCAGAAGTGTGCGATCGCCCTGGTCAATTTGGGTGCTATTTTTATCACTGCTTCTCCTCTGTTAGCGCAAGACTTTGAAAATGCTGAAATTAAAACGATTCCCGTTGATGATGGAATCTATATGTTACGGGGTGTAGGAGGGAATTTGGGCTTGTTGGTAGGGGAAGATGGCATTTTTCTCATTGATGATGAATATGCCCCCTTATCAGAGAAAGTCATGGCCGCGATCGCCGCTATTAGCGATCGCCCAATTCGTTTTGTGATTAATACCCATTGGCACAGCGATCATACAGGAGGGAATGAAAATTTAGGTCGTGCAGGTACCATTATTGTTGCCCATGATAACGTGCGGGAACGGATGAGTACAGAGCAATTTTTGGAAATTTTGGATCGCACTTTACCCGCTTCTCCTCCCGCAGCACTACCGACGATTACCTTTAACGATACGGTTACTTTTTATCTCAACGATAACGAAATTTCTGCCTTGCACGTTGACTTTGCTCATACCGATGGTGATTCTATAATTCACATTCGGGATGCAAATATCATTCACACGGGAGATATTTATTTTAATGGTGCTTATCCCTTCATTGATGTTGATAGTGAGGGATCGATTAATGGGGTATTGGCAGCCGTAGAAAAATTATTGCAAATTGTGGACGATCGCACCAAAATAATACCCGGTCACGGTCCCCTCTCCAATCGTAGCGAACTGATAAGCTATCGTAATATGCTGTTAGCGGTGCGCGATCGCGTCACTACGGCGATTTTGGCCGGGATGTCGGTGGAAGAGTTTCTTGCGTCAGATCCAACGGCTGATTTTGACCCAACTTGGGGGAATGGTTTCCTCAAACCCGAACAATTTTTGCGAATTGTTTACGCAGATTTATCGCGATCGCGGCAGTAGAAAACCAAGAATAAATTAAATCTAAATAGGACTGACGCATTTATACACTAGCGGACAGAAGATGCCAATGCAACTTTAACATTCTCCAATTGTTCGCGATCGGCACGTTCATTAGGGGTAGGAATCCAATTCCCCAGGCGATGAAAAAGGAAAATCACAAAGCGCGATCGCGATAAAAATGGGTATAATGCCACCATAACAAGCCATTGAACCAAATCGAACGTCTACCCAAAAACCTGTTAATTTTAATTTTACGATCGCCATGTCTCAAGGTAATGAAACAAAAATACTCATTTTTTCCCTCGCAATTACAGGGGCAATTATTGGCGGAGGGGGATGGTGGGCGTATAATGCGGGTTTAATCGGTGCAGGAGGAGGGAAAACCCCGATCGCGGCTACTAATGAGGGAGAAGGACTACAGACGCGCTTGAGTGATGGCGATCGCCTTTTGGTTAGCGATACGACAACTCCCCAAAAACAAGCAGGAATTCAAGCCTTCGCAGCTAAAAACTATCCTGAAGCCATAACTAACTTTGAGGCTTCTTTAAAAACGACACAAAACGATCCGGAAACTTTAATCTATCTTAATAATGCTAAAATTGGCAGCGCCCAATCTTATAGCATCGCTGTTTCTGTTCCTATTGGTAATAGTGTCGATGCGGCTAAAGAGATGCTGCGAGGTGTCGCACAAGCCCAACAAGGAGTTAACGATTTGGGAGGAATTAATGGTATTCTCCTAAAAGTTATTATTGCCAATGATGATAATAATCCCGAAATTGCTAGGGAAATTGCCGCAGAATTTGTGAAGAATCGAGATATTTTAGGGGTTGTGGGACATTTTGGCAGCGATACCACCCAAGCGGCGGCACAAATATACCAGCAAAATGGACTACCGATGATTTCTCCCACCAGTACCTCGGTTGAGTTATCAGGAGTTGGGGATTATATTTTTCGCAGCGTCCCCAGCGATCGCTTTACAGGCAGTGCCATCGCCCGCTATCAATTAGATACTCTCCAGAAACAAAAAGCCGCAATTTTTTACAATTCTCAAAGTAACTACAGTCAGTCTTTGAAAGAGGTCGTTAATACCGAGCTTTTAAGTCAGGGAGGAGAAGTCGTCGCAGAATTCGACCTCACGGGGAACTTTAATGCTAATAATGCAGTAACAGAAGCCAAAAATAAGGGTGCAGAAGTTTTAATTTTATTATCCAACTCGGAAACCTTAGATGCAGCCCTGCAAGTCATTAGGGTTAATGGGCGATCGCTGCCTCTTTTAGCCGGAGATAGCGCCTATACCGCCAAAACCTTACAAGTAGGAGGACAAAATGCAGAAGGCATGGTTTTAGCGATTCCTTGGCACATTTTGGGCAATCCCAATACTCCATTTGCTAAGATGGCCGGCCAACTGTGGGGAGGAGAGGTCAACTGGCGCACGGCCATGAGTTACGATGCCTTACAAGCCTTTATCGCTGCCTTAAACCAAAATCCGACCCGTCAAGGGGTGCAACAAGCCTTAAGCGATCGCAATTTCCTGACGGAGGGTGCCTCACAAGAAATCCGCTTTCTCCCTTCCGGCGATCGCAATCAAGCCGTACAATTAGTGACAATCGAACCGGGAAATCGTACCAGTTTCGGCTATGAATTTGTCCCTATTCAATGATTAATTATCAATGATTAATTATCAATGGGGAACAGAAATAAATAACAAATAACCAATAAATACTATGCCAAAAAAAGAAACTTCTGCTTTAATTATTGCTTTATTGGTAACAGGAGCCGTGGTTGTTACAGGTGGACTCTGGTTTGCCAATACCATTAAACAAAGCGATCGCCCGGATTCTTCTCCAACAACTGCAACGACACCCATTCAATCGGGACAATCTCTCCCGCGTTTGAGTGGTGGAGAAGCAATTCTTATTTCTGACTTAACAACCCCTCAAAAACAGAAAGCGGTAGATGCTTTAAAAAGTGGCAATTATCAACAAGCCATTCAAGAATTTGAAGCCTCTTTAGCGATCGCTAAAAACGATCCCGAAGCCTTAATTTACCTCAATAATGCTCGCATCGGTCAAAAAAAATCTTATACGATTGTTGCCTCCATGCCCATTGGCAATAATGCCAATGCTGCTAAAGAAATGTTGCGCGGTGTAGCACAAGCGCAAGATGAAATTAATCGAGAAGGGGGCATTAATGGCACCGGTTTAAAGGTTTTAATTGCTAACGATGATAATGATGAAGAAATTGCCCAACAAGTCGCGGCCGAATTTGTGAAAAAGCCAGAAATTTTAGGAGTTGTGGGACATTTTGGCAGTGGCACAACCCTCGCAGCCGCAACAACTTATCAACAGGAAGGATTACCGATGATTTCTCCCACCAGTACCTCCGTTGCCCTCTCTGGGGTGGGAAATTATATCTTTCGTACTGTCCCCAGCGATCGCTTTGCCGGAAGTGCTTTAGCGCGATATCAACTGGAGGGATTAAAAAAACAAAAAGCGGCAGTTTTCTTTAATTCCGAGAGTAATTATAGTCAGTCTTTAAAAGATGTTTTTACCACTGACTTATTCGGACAAGGAGGGGAAGTTGTGGCTGAATATGACTTTTCTGCACCGGACTTTGATGCCCGTCGCATGGTACAAGAAGCCGGCGATCGCGGGGCAGAAGTGTTAATGTTGGCGGCAAATTCCGAAGTTTTAGAAGCAATGCTGGCTGTCGTTGCTGCCAATCAGGGAAAACTCTCTCTACTCGCAGGAGATAGCGCCTATAAGCCCGATATCCTCGCACGGGGGGCAGAAAATGCCCTGGGTATGGTTTTAGCGGTTCCTTGGCATATTCTCGGCAATCCTGGGTCCGAATTTCCTCAAGCCGCGCAACAGTTATGGGGAGGAGATGTGAATTGGCGCACGGCCATGGCTTATGATGCAACTCGTGCTTTTATTGAGGCACTCAAGCAAAATCCGACTCGATCGGGCATTCAAAAGGCTTTCGCACAGCCCCAGTTTCAAGCCACAGGAGCCACAGGAGACATTCGTTTTTTACCTTCCGGCGATCGCAATCAAGCCGTACAATTAGTGGAAGTTAAAGTGGGGACGCGATCGGGGTTTAGCTATGATTTTGTACCGGTTGAATAAATTGAGAAGCGCGATCGCCTTCACATCCCACCCCCGATCGCCCATTCCGCGACCAGAGAAGTGCCAATTCCTAAAGCCAGACCCATCAAAACTTGAAAGGGAGTATGTCCTAAAAGCTCCTTGAGACGCTCCTCATTAAACTCCTTGTCTTCTTGGAACATATCATCAATGATTTGATTGAGAATCTTGGCTTGTTTGCCCACAGCTTGACGCACCCCTGTGGCATCGTACATGACAATAATGGCAAATAAACAGGCGATCGCGAACTCCGAACTTCCCCAGCCTTTTGTTTGTCCCACCCCCGTTGCCAAAGCCGTCACCAACGCAGAATGAGCGCTAGGCATCCCCCCCGTGCTGAATAACCATTGCAGATTAACTTCTTTTTCGCGAATTAAACCGATCGCAAACTTTAATCCTTGAGCGAGAAAACAAGCGCTGAGGGCAACTAATAAAACATGATTGCCGAAAATATCCCCAAAATGCTGCATAGTTTGTTGTGATTGCAATTGCTAATTTTTTTGCTAATTTTTCCTGCTACTGCTAATTTTTTCGAGAGGTAATAAAACGAGCTAAAGCGCGTAAAGGTTCCGCCTTGGTTTCATAATCTCTCAGTTGCGCGATCGCCTCTTCAATTAATTGTTCGGCTTTATTTTGCGAGGCTTCTAGTCCCAACAAACTCGGATAGGTTGCCTTTTGTGCAGCCACATCTTTACCTGCGGTTTTCCCTAATTCTTCTCGCGTTGCCGTAATATCTAAAATGTCATCAATGACTTGAAATGCCAATCCAATATTCTGCGCGTATCGGGTTAACTTCTGTACGTCTTCTTCTGTTGCCCCCGCTAATATTGCCCCACAAACCACGCAGGCTGCTAGTAATGCCCCGGTTTTATGCACGTGGATAAATTGCAACTGTTCGAGGGAAATATCGGGTTTCCCTTCCGATTCTAAATCTACCACTTGACCCCCCACAATACCCGCACCACCGGAGGCCTTGGCTAAATATGCAATCACCTTTAACACATTTTCCGGTGGTACATTAGAGGTTTGGGCAGCAATATGTTCAAAAGCATAGGAAAGCAGGCCATCTCCCGCTAGAATGGCAATATCTTCGCCATATACCTTGTGATTGGTTAACTTGCCCCGACGATAATCATCATTGTCCATTGCGGGCAAATCGTCGTGAATTAAGGACATAGTATGAATCATTTCCAAGGCACAAGCGGTAGGCATTGCCATATCTACGGTCCCCCCCAGCATTTCGCAAGTTGCTAAACAAAGAATGGGACGCAAGCGCTTTCCTCCCGCTAACAGAGAATAGCGCATGGCTTCGTAAATTTTGGGAAATTCAGCACTAGGAGGGACAGCGCGATCGAGTGCGGCTTCTACCTTGATTTTCTGTGCTTTGAGATATGCCACCAAATCAAAATCTAGCGAAGTTGTTGGGGGGCGTTTTTCGTCTGTCGTCACCATGTCCTAAGTTCTTCCGAGCCTGTAAAACATAATCATCATACCCCCTTATCAATCGATCTTAAAGGCGATCGCAAATTTCGTCAGGGGTTTGGAGGGTTTGGAGACCAAACCCCTAATTGTGGGGTTTGGAGGGTTTGGAGGGTTTGGAGACCAAACCCCTACCTAATTTTGTTCTTTATAAATTTCTAACAAGCGATGAATATATTCAGTCATCACACCATGCAAAAAAAGGTCTCGGGCTGCATTAAAAGTGCTATTGGGGGAAAGAGGATGACGATTTCTAATAATATGATTCCACTCGGAACTCTCCAAAATTTTACTCATATACATTGCAAAATTTTCATCGAATTGCAGGGATAAAACAGCGCGTTCAAATTCATCACAGGTCAAACAGAGAGAGTAGAAAACCTTGAAGAGTTCGATCGCGGATTCTAAATCGAGGATTCTCAGCCAACTGCGTCGCGTAAAGTCAATATCAACTGACACATCTTGAATACTCTCAAAATTGATTCCTCGTTGCTTCACTTCTTCAACCCAGTTGGGATTTTTTTGTTCTGCTTGATGATAGTCCCAAACAAAGTTATATAAAATGAGGTCGTGTTCGAGAAATGCGGTTTGTGCGGCTAGATCGCTGACTTTTTTGGGGTATAGGGTTGCCTTTTCGATGTTGCGATCGGGACCATTATCAATCAAAAAGTTAATGAGATTAGAACCGAGACAAATATGCCGGACGATTAAATAACAGGCTTCAGGAGTGACAAAGTTTTGCAGAAAAAATGCTGCCGATCGGTGCATAAATGTATAGAATTTGAACTGGAAAGGAAGCAATCGTTTAATTATCAAAATCAATGCTAGAGCAAGGTTAGCAAACACTTTGATCGGAAGGAGTAAATAACTGCGCGTCCAGCTTTTTAAATCCCTAATCATGTAAGTTTTTGACACCAGATTGACAGGAATAGCATTATCGAGATAGAGAACATCCCAAGTATCGGGATTTCTGCGATCGTAGGGCTTAAATTCGTACAGAGAGTTATCTTTTTTGTTCATAGTCTTGATTAAAATTAGGCTATACTCAACCGATAGAAAAATTAGCTTTAATTCATTTCTTCGAGTTGAAGTAAATACAAACGTGCGGTTACTTGGGCTGTTTTGACGACGCGCTTGGCGATCGCTTCTGTCATCCATTCTCCTTGAACTAAAGTTTCCAATTTACCGATATGAGACTCATCATTTTTGCCATGATAAGCTAAAAAAGAAACTTGTTCGTCTCGCAAACTTAAGGTTTCTTGGATATATTTTGCCCAAGTCCCAGCTAATTGATTTCCCAGCCCTTCAATAATAAAAATACTACCTAAAAGATCGATAGGATTTTCGCGAGAAGCCCGATGAAAAATGAAGGCAGATAATGCCTCACTACCAATGTTTTTTTCTGCTGCTATAATCTCGCTTAATTCACCGCCCACAGAAACATAATTTCGCTCTAACATTTGAAAATCTCGATGTTCATCTCCTGCGTGTCCAAGTAATAAAGAACGCAATTCAAATGTTGTCATATTTGATGCAGCCCGAGCGATCCACCTTGCTCC
>NZ_JAYGHV010000397.1:0-26195 GCF_034932145.1 Spirulina sp. 06S082
GATTCTTTATCTATTATTGCTTTCTCTTTTGAAACAATTAGAGTTACTTATTCCTTGGTTACATGAGCGGGGTTTTGAACTTTGTCTTATGAGGTGCAAGATCTGAGTTGAATCCTCAAGGTTATCCCTTTGCAACGCAAGATTTACTCGGTTTATATACAAACGATACTTATTTAGAACTTCCAGAGGGGAGCGCGATCGCGATTCGGGTTGCGGAAGTGTCCGGCACTTATACGGATCCTGAGACAGGCACAACTACTATCTATGATGGGTTTTTAGATGCTGAGGATGATGTCGTTATCTGGGGTTCGTGGTTGGAGGAGTTAAGTTTCAAATCATCGGGCGCTGTTGTTTCCGGTGGTGGTGGGAGTAATGTTATTGAAACGGCGGGTTTAATGGGTGTTCAAATCATAGAAAAAACGGGTGGGGGAAAAATTCTTGGCGAATTGAATCGTCAAGAATCAGGCTCAAGTATTTCTTACGATCTTCTTGAAGTCGGTTGCACTATGGGTCAGATTGGTTCTATTACTATTGGTTATTGGGTATTAGGGCAAAAATTAAAAGTCCCGCATAGGGGGATGGCTGACTACAATCCAGACTTGAAGAAATTACAAATTTTGGATGCTTGGGATATGAGCGTTTTGGCTGAATTTCGCTTGCTCGATCTTATGCCAGAGGGCTATAACTCTAGCTCTTATTACGTTGATATTATGACGATTGACACTTCTGCCTACGAGGGAAAAACCGCCGCTTTGCGCTTAATCAATAATGATGAGGTAAAGATGACTTTGTATCATACTCGAGGAAATGCGATTAATTTCAACAAATTAAAACCTAGAGATGCTGTTTTTCTAGAGATTTCCAAGCAGATTGCAGTCAAAAGGTTTGATGGGCAAATAGAATTTTTCCCTCGCAATGGCGGGGATATTTTCGACGATACAAGTTTAAGAAATTGGGTAACAACTGAAATCGAAGGACTAGATACTACGATTAGAAATTGGACTACTTCAGAAATACAGAATTTAGATACATCACTACGAGGGTGGGTAACAACTGAAATCGGAGGACTAGATACTACGATTAGAGATTGGACTACTTCAGAAATACAGAATTTAGATACATCACTACAAGCGTGGGTAACAACTGAAATCGGAGGACTAGATACTACGATTAGAGCTTGGACTACTTCAGAAATACAGAATTTAGATACATCACTACAAGCGTGGGTACTGGAAAGTATTGCTCCTCTAGTAGAGCAGAAAGTGCAAGAGGCGATCGCCACACTAGCTGCACCTTATCTTGTAGGAGAACCTGTATTTTGCTTCTCTAAGATATTGGGAACAGATATGATAGTAAGCAATGGTGGATGGACTTGGCTTCGTGGGGATTTGTGGACGGGTAGTACCATCGGAAACGCTACATCGTCTGCTTATCTTGCTGATAATAGACTAGAAAAACTGTACCTAAGTTGGGGTGGTACTCAGTTAGATTGGGATAATAATTTACCTTTAATCTTTCCTCAAATTAAAGGGAGAAAAATTACCGTTGCCGGGCAAGGATCGGGATTGAGTGACAGGGCGATCGGGGAAAAGCGCGGGGAAGAATCTCATGTAATGGGTATAGCTGAAATGCCTTACCACGGTCACGGTGGTGGTAATCATGGTCATTGGCTTCGTATTCATCGCACTGATAATTTTCACGGTATAGGCGCGGGAAATGTCCCTAATATGCTTTTGTCTGAAAATATGGGGATTGCAAATGTTGACGCTTACCTTTCAGGAAATATCATCAATCCTGAAGGTGGAAATCAACCCATGAACGTTCTCGATCCTGATATTTCTTTGCCCTTATTAATCTTTTTAGGAGTTTCAGCAATATGATAACTATTTCTCAAACAAAAGAAGCGATTACTTTAGGAGAGTTTACTTTTTCCTCTGAATTTCTTATTAGTAAAGGTTTCCCGTCGCTTAATACAGAAATAAACTCTAGGTACTATAACCCTGAAAAAAATTTATTTTTCCAATCAAATGGACAGTATCAAAGTAGTGGGGGCGAAATTCCTTGGAAGGAAGGAGAAATATTTTTTAAGGAAAGAAAAGTTCTCCATGAGGAATTTTTAGAGTCATCATTACCCGAAGTTGTAGAAACTCCAACATCTGAGACTCTATCCGCGTCTCCCTTCAATGCCGATCGCTTCCTCCTCAATGCGGCACAATCCCAGCTTTACCAGTTGGGTAAAAACTCCCAAGGGCAAGCGCGGATCGAGTTTGAGGAAGTGAGAGAAATTGTCAATGGCAGAATGCTTTTTATCCCAGAAGCGATCGCCCCTAACGGTCTGTTGCAGAAAAATCTGCAAGAACTGGTGGCAGCGTTGGGGGATGATGTGACAGAAGAGGCGATCGCCGAATTTAACCAACTCCTCAGAAAAGATATCGGTGTTGACTGGACAATCGATTAAACTTTACTGGGGATTAGTTAATATAGTGACATGACAAACGCAAAATAATAAATCTGTCAACAAGCGCCTCCTCGCTTCCAGCCAGTGAAGCCAGCCATCTAAATATATCCACCCTTACACCGTTACGATAGGAGTTCCACCGCGTGAGCAACAACAAAAATAAAAAATGGCGCAATGCAGGACTGTACGTTCTTTTGGTGATTGTCGTCCTTGCCTTGGGGTCTGCCCTATTAGAGAGTCCAGGGGAAAGTCGCAAAACTTGGAAATATAGCCAACTCATCCAAGCCGTGCAAAGCGATCGCATCGATCGCATTAAACTCAGCGCCGATCGCACCCAAGCCCTCGTTACCGATCCCGATGATGCCAACGGCGCTCAGGCGATCGTCAACCTTCCCAACGATCCCCAACTGATTCAGATTTTAACGGAACATAACGTTGATATTGCCGTTCAACCCCCGAAAGATGACGGCTTTTGGTTTCGCATTCTGAGCAGTCTTTTCGTCCCAGCCTTATTATTAATCGGTTTATTTTTCCTGTTACGTCGCGCTTCTAGCGGTCCGGGTTCCCAAGCGATGAACTTTGGCAAATCAAAAGCGCGGGTACAAATGGAGCCTCAAACCCAAGTTACTTTTGGTGATGTAGCTGGTATCGAACAAGCTAAATTAGAACTCGCTGAAGTCGTAGACTTCCTCAAAAACGCCGATCGCTTTACCGCTATTGGAGCCAAAATTCCCAAAGGCGTTCTTTTAGTCGGACCTCCAGGAACGGGTAAAACCCTCCTCGCTAAAGCCGTTGCAGGAGAAGCTGGCGTTCCTTTCTTTAGCATTTCTGGTTCCGAATTCGTAGAAATGTTCGTTGGTGTCGGTGCTTCTCGGGTACGCGACCTTTTTGAGCAAGCCAAGGCGAATGCCCCCTGTATTGTCTTCATCGATGAAATTGATGCCGTCGGTCGCAGTCGCGGTGCGGGTTTAGGGGGAGGGAACGACGAACGGGAACAAACTTTAAACCAGTTACTGACGGAAATGGACGGATTTGAAGGCAATACCGGAATTATTATTATTGCCGCTACCAACCGCCCCGATGTGCTGGATGCTGCCCTGTTGCGTCCCGGTCGCTTCGATCGCCAAGTTGTGGTCGATCGCCCCGACTATGCCGGTCGTCGGGAAATCCTTCAAGTTCACGCCCGAGGTAAAACCCTGGCGAAGGATATAGACCTTGAGAAAATTGCGCGTCGGACTCCAGGTTTTACCGGTGCAGATCTGTCTAATTTGTTAAATGAAGCCGCAATTTTGGCAGCGCGGCGCAATTTGACGGAAATCTCAATGGACGAAATCAACGATGCGATCGATCGCGTCTTGGCAGGTCCTGAGAAGAAAGACCGGGTGATGAGTGAGAAGCGCAAACAATTGGTGGCTTACCACGAATCAGGCCACGCTTTAGTCGGCGCACTGATGCCAGACTACGATCCCGTTCAGAAAATTAGTATTATTCCTCGGGGTCGCGCGGGGGGTCTGACCTGGTTCACTCCTAGTGAAGAACGCATGGACTCTGGCTTATACTCTCGTTCTTACTTACAAAATCAAATGGCTGTTGCCCTTGGGGGGCGCGTCGCGGAAGAAATTATCTTTGGGGAAGAAGAAGTCACCACGGGGGCTTCTAATGACCTGCAACAGGTGGCACGGGTTGCCCGTCAGATGATTACCCGCTTCGGCATGAGTGAGGTTCTCGGTCCTGTGGCCTTGGGTCGCCAGAATAGTAATGTTTTCCTCGGCCGGGAAATTGCCAGCGATCGCGACTTCTCTGATGAAACGGCAGCCCTCATTGATGAGGAAGTTCGCAAGTTGGTGGATGTGGCTTATAGTCGTGCGACACAGGTATTAACGGAAAATCGCACTATTCTCGATCGCCTAGCCGAAATGTTAGTCGAAAAAGAAACTGTTGATGCCGAAGAATTGCAAGAACTCTTGAATACAAATGACATCAAAATGGCTGCTTTCGTATAGGGGTTTGGTCTCCAAACCCCCTTATTGATAGATCAACCGAAAAATCGTAGGGGTTTGGTCTCCAAACCCTTTTATTGATAGATCAACCGAAAAATCGTAGGGGTTTGGTCAACAACCGAAAAATCAAAGTAGGGGTTTGGTAACCAAACCCCTACTTTATTGATAGACAAAAATTGTGCCTCCCGAGCGAGTCGTGCCACAATGGGGAAAAGATTAATCTTCACGAAAAATTAAAGGGTTTGGAGACCAAACCCCTACCAACCGAAAAAATTAAAGGGTTTGGTGACCAAACCCCTACCAACCGAAAAAATTAAAGGGTTTGGTGACCAAACCCCTACCAACCGAAAAAATTAAAACGAAAACTTAAGAAATTTAACCTCCTATTTACCATTATTTCCCATGACAGCCCTTTCTTCCCCTCTTTCTGCCTCCGATCCCAATACCGCGAATGGCTCTGGTACCCAGCCAGATGGCGAAACCCAGACGAAACTCGCCTCTCCCAACCTTGAGACAGAATTCGAGCAACTACGCCAACAACTCACTCGGGTGCAAGAACAAATGCGCCAATCTCGCGATCGCAATGCCCTTCTTTCCTTGACCTGCGATCGCCTTAGAGAACTCCTACAAGCCTCGCGGGTCTTAGTTTACCGTTTTAGCAGCGATCGCCAAGGGGAAGCGATCGCCGAAGCTGTGGAGCGAGGTTGGACTCCTACCCTCGGGGAAACACTCCCAGCTACCTTTTTTGGTGGCGATCGCCAACAAGATTACGATCTTGCCGATTGTACGGCGATCGACTATATCGCCAGTACAAAAGTTACGCCCTACCAACTGCAACTGCTGGAAAAATATCAAGTCCGCGCTGGGCTTAGTTGCCCGGTTCGCATGGGAAATAAGGTCTGGGGACTGCTCTCTATCCAACAGTGTAACGAAGCGCGGCGCTGGAACCAAAGGGAAATTGGTTTGCTCGAACAAATGAGTGTTGCTTTGGCTCTTAATTTAGTGGGCTATCAATTCCAAGAAGAAATTGAACAACAACAAGTTCGAGAAAATGCGGCAACTAAAGTGATTACCCGCATTCGTCGTTCCCTCGATATTAAAACTATCTTTCAAACCACAACCCAAGAAGTTCGTCAGTTACTTAAAGCAGATCGCGTGGGCATTTACCGCTTTAATACCGACTGGAGCGGTAAATTTGTGGCGGAGTCTGTGGGGGCGGGTTGGTCTTCTCTCATGCAAAATCCTGTCGATTCAGAGCTTTTACGGGGGAATAGCGAAGATTGTAACCTGAAGTTAATGGTGGAAGGCAGCGATCGCAACGGTCGTAGCGAGATTGTCGATACTTATCTGGAAAAGACAAAAGGGGGTGCTTATACAAAGGGGCAAAAGTACCGAGTCGCTGATGATATTTATGATAAGAACTTCCCAGCCTGTTATATCGAACTGCTTGAACGCATTCAGGCTCGTGCTTATTTAACAGTGGGGATTTATCAAGGAACAAAACTCTGGGGCTTACTGGCAACTTATCAGTGTTCCGCTCCGAGAACTTGGGAAGAAGGGGAAATTCGCTTGCTGGTGCAAATTGCCGAACAGTTGGGAGTCGCCCTACAACAAGCCTCAACCCTACGCCAACAGCGCTTACAAGGTGAAAAGCTGAAAAAAGCGATCGAGCGAGAAAAAACCGTCGCCCAAACGATCGATCGCATCAAACAGTCTACGGAAACGCAAACGATCTTTCGCGTGGCGACGGAATCTATTCGCAAACTTCTCAAAAGCGATCGCGTTGTTGTCTATCGTTTTACGCCGGACTGGGGGGGGGAATTTGTAGCAGAATCTGTGGGAGAGGGTTGGATTTCTCTCACAAAAGCACAGACGGAAGATGCGAAAATTATTGCTGGAACTACAGATAATATCGACACGGAAGGCTGCACGATTAAACAAATGCAGGTCAGGGAACTGGCTGCTCGCGATACTTATTTGCAAAAAACCAAAGGAGGGACTTATCAGGCAGGAGATAAGTATCGTGTTTGTAATGATATCTACAAGGCTAATTTTCCTGGCTGTTATATTGAACTTCTCGAAAGTTTTCAAGCGCGTGCTTATGTTACTGTGCCGATCTTTCTCGGTCAGAAACTCTGGGGATTATTGGCTAATTATCAATGTTCTGCGCCGAGAATTTGGGGAGAAGAAGAGATCGATCTGGTGGTCAATTTGGGTTCTCAAATGGGGTTGGCTTTGCAACGTGCCGACGATATGGCACAAGTACAAGGACAGGCGAAGAAATTAGAAGAAGCGGTGAAAAGAGAACGCACTTTGGCTTTAATTGGAGATCGCATCAAACAAACACAAAAAACTCAAAGTATTTTTAAAGTTGCAACTCAAGAAGTGCGGCAATTACTCGGAGCCGATCGCGTGGGGATTTATCGCTTTAATAGCGATTGGAGTGGGGAATTTGTCGCCGAGTCTGTTGATGGGCAATGGAAGTCTTTATTGCGGGAACAAATTGAAAATGAAAGTTTATTAGAAGCGACGAATGTGAATATCAATACAGAGGGATGTACGGTTAAGAAAATGACGAGTTTGGATTTAATTAGCAAAGATACTTATTTAGAAAGAACTCGGGGAGGAACTTATCAGAAAGGGGATAAATATCGCGCTTGCAATGATATTCATAATGCAAATTTCCCCCCTTGTTATATCGAATTATTAGAACTATTTCAAGCTCGTGCTTACATCACCGTTCCCATTTTTCTCGGCAAGAAACTCTGGGGATTGATGCCAACTTATCAATGTTCGGGTCCGAGGGAATGGACTCCAGAAGAAATTAATTTAGTGGTGAATTTAGGTTCCCAATTGGGTATTGCTCTGCAACGGGCGCAGGATTTTGAACGAGTACAGATTCAAGCGAAACAGTTAGAGGAAGCGGTGAAACGGGAACGAACTTTGGCTTTAATTGGCGATCGCATTAAGCAATCCCAAGAGACTAAGGAAGTCTTCAAAATCGCAACTCAAGAAGTGCGGCAATTACTCGAAGCCGATCGCGTGGGTATTTACCGCTTTAATAAGGATTGGAGTGGGGAATTTGTCGCCGAGTCTGTTGATGGTAAGTGGAAGTCTTTATTGCGGGAACAAATTGAAGATGAGGGTATATTAGCAGGAACGAAACTGAATATCGATACAGAGGGTTGTACGGTGAAGGAAATGACCGCTTGGGATTTGGTCAGCAAAGATACATACTTGGAACGAACTCAGGGAGGGACTTATAAAACTGGGGATAAATATCGAGTCTGTAATAATGTTGATAAGGCGGATTTTCCACGCTGTTATCTGGACTTATTGGAGCGCTTTCAATCAAAAGCCTACATTACTGTACCCATTTTCCTCGGCAAGAAACTGTGGGGATTGATGGCGACCTATCAATGTTCGAGTCCGAGGGAATGGACTCCAGAAGAAATCAATTTGGTGGTGAATTTAGGTTCCCAATTAAGTATTGCGCTGCAACGGGCGCAAGATTTAGAACGGGTGAAAGCTCAAGCGAAAAAGTTAGAAGAAGCGATCAAACGAGAACGCACTTTGGCTTTGATTGGCGATCGCATCAAACTATCTCAAGATACTAATGAGATTTTTAAAATTGCGACCCAAGAAGTGCGGCAATTACTGCAAGCCGATCGCGTCGGAATTTATCGTTTTAATAAAGATTGGAGTGGGGAATTTGTCGCGGAATCTGTAGCGGGAAACTGGAAGTCTTTGTTACGGGAACAAGTTGAAAATGAAAGTCTATTAGAGTCTACAAAACTCAATATTGATAGCGAGGGTTGTACGATCAAGAAAATGACCAGTTTAGATTTAGTCAGTAAAGATACTTACTTGGAACGAACCCAAGGGGGGACTTATCGGACAGGCGATCGCTATCGTGTTTGCAATGATGTTGATAACGCTGGTTTTCCGCGTTGTTATCTCGAACTTTTAGAGCGATTCCAAGCTCGATCTTATGTTACCGTACCCATTTTTCTCGGCAAAAAACTTTGGGGTTTAATGGCAACTTATCAATGTTCCCAACCGAGGGAGTGGAGTGAAGAAGAAATTAACCTGGTGACAAACCTGGGTTCTCAAATGGGGATCGCCCTACAACGGGGACAAGATTTGGAACGAGTGAAGGCGCAAACTCGCAAACTGGAAAAAGCGATCGAACGAGAACGGGCGATCGCCACCATTAGCGATCGCATTAAAGAATCGCAAAATATCGAAACTATTTTTAACATTGCCACGCGAGAAGCCCGCAAGGTCTTTAATTCAGATCGGGTGGGTATTTACCGCTTTAATGAAGATTGGAGTGGAGAATTTGTCGCTGAATCTGTCGGAAACGATTGGTTGCCCCTCTTAAGGGTTCAAGCTGAAGATGTTAGCCTCTTGGAAAAAACGAAAGCGAATATCGATACAGATGGTTGCACCATTCAACAAATGCGGGTGCGAGAACTCGTGTCTCGGGATACTTATTTAAAAGATACAGAAGGGGGTAACTATCGTAAAGGGGAGCAATTCCGCGCTTCTAATGATGTCTATAATTCTGGCTTCTCCACTTGTTATCTCGAATTATTGGAAAGTTTTCAGGCTCGTGCTTATATTACCGTGCCGATTTTCCTCGGTCAAAAACTTTGGGGTTTGATGGCAAACTATCAATGTTCGGGAACGCGGGAATGGGAAAGTGAGGAAATTCAACTGATGGTACAATTGGGATCGCAATTAGGTCTGGCTTTACAACGGGCGCAAGATTTGGAACAATTGCGCCAACAGGCACGTAAGTTAGAAGAGTCGGCACAACGAGAAAAAGAAGCACGGGAGGTGCTACAACGTCGGGCGATCGAGTTATTAGTGGCAGTGCGTCCGGCATTAGAAGGGGATTTGACGGTTCGCGCCCCTCTCTCGGAAGATGAAATGGGGACGATCGCCGATGTTTATAACAATACGCTGCAAAGTCTGCGAAAAATTGTCATGCAGGTGCAAACCGTTACCGCACAAGTTGCTGAGACTTCAATTGGCAGCGATACGCAAATTCGCAAACTGGCAACCCAAGCACAGCAACAAACTCAAGAATTAAATGTTGCCCTTGATGAAGTGCAAAAGATGGTGAATTCCTCTCAGGATGTGGGGGCAAATGCGCGGGCGATCGAACAAGCGGTACAGAATGCCAATGAGACTGTTAAATCGGGCAACACGGCGATGAATCGCACCGTAGAGGGGATTTTAGCGATTCGCGATACTGTAGCGGAAACGTCCCAGAAAATTCGCGAGTTGAGTGAATCTTCCCAGAAGATCGATCGCGTGGTCAATCTGATCGGCGATTTTGCCACGCAAACTCAATTGCTTTCTCTTAATGCAGCGATCGAGGCAACTCGGGCAGGAGAATACGGTAAAGGTTTTGCAGTAGTTGCCGATGAAGTGCGATCGCTGGCACGACAGTCGGCGAATGCGACCTCGGAAATCTCTAATTTGGTGGCGGAAATTCGTCAGCAAACCGTGGAAGCGATCGCCGTAACTGAATCTGCGATTTCTCGCGTAAGTGCTGGGACAACTTTGGTAGAAGAAACCAAGGGTAACTTGAATGCGATCGCGGCTGCAACTGCCCAGATCGGTAAATTGGTGGAAGATATTACCGAAGCCACTCAAACGCAATTGGATCGATCTCAGTCTGTCACCCAGACGATGCGGGCAGTTGCAGCTATTTCTAACAGCACTTCGGAAGAGTCTGTGGAACTTTCGGAAACGTTCCAAAATTCTTTGGCAACGGCACAACAATTACAAGCAGTGGTGAAGCAGTTTAAGGTGGATTGATAATTGATAGTTAATAGTAGATAATTGAAAAGGGGGATTGAAAATGGCTGAATTAAAGGAATTGGATTTACAAAAACTTGCCGGAAAAATGGCAAGCTCTCTTTGGTCTTCTGTTAAAAATTGGGACTATTTTACCCAAGATACAGTGGGGAAAGAAGTGGCTAAAGCTGCGGATAGTCTTTGGGGAGAAAATCCAGATTCTCAAAATGGCCAAACAATATCAATTCCCATTGACGATGAAGAAGATAATCATAATCAGTCACCTGTTACTCGTCACCCATCATCATCGATCGCAATTTCTATTGATGATGAGATTGAGACAGAAGGAAAGGATTTAACAAATCAAACTATCGAGAAGGAAGTCTCGGCTTCAATGCCAATTGATTTTGACGAGGAAGAAATTGAGACAGATTCTGGTGATTTTTCGTCAGAGATTACAGCAGAAACAAGTCAAACTATCGAGAAGGAAGTCTCAGCTTCAATGCCAATTGATTTTGACGAGGAAGAAATTGAAACAGATTCTAGTGATTTTTCGTCAGAGATTACAGCAGAAACAAGTCAAACTATCGAGAAGGAAGTCTCAGCTTCAATGCCAATTGATTTTGACGAGGAAGAAATTGAGACAGATTCTAACATTCAAAATTTACAAACCCTAGAAGAAGAAATTTTTGCTTTCCCAGATTCCTTGGCGATCGATTTGAGCGATCGCAACGAAGAAATCAAAACTGAAAATCCCTCGCAAACCTCCCCCAATCCTATCCTTACACTTCCAACAATGGAGAATCAGCCCTTAGACAATACTCCTCCAGACTCTCAATTTCAAGCCCCTAAGATTAGACCACCAAAACCTTTACGAAATCCCGAAGGTTACGAATATTTTCTCAGTGAATCCCGAGAATTGCTGGCAGAAATCGAACAGCAACTTTTTGCCCTGACTCCAGAAGCAAGTACCAATGATATTTATAGCTTGATGCGGGCAACTCACACACTTAAAGGGGCTGCTGCTAATGTTGGACGAGAGACTATCAAAATTATTGCTCACAATTTAGAAGATGTTTTTCGGGCGATGCTTGCCCCCGAAGCTGTTATCGACCAAGAATTAGAATCACTACTATTTGAAGGCTATGAATGCTTGAGAATGGCAATATCAGCAGAATTAGTACAAGATGCAGATCGAGATGATGACCTCTTAAATCGTGCCGCAGACCTCTTTGTTAAGTTGCAAGAGAAACTAGGAGACTGTTTCGATCATCAGCCTCCCTTACCGAGTTCTGAAGAATTGGGTTTTGACCTCACTAAATCTATATTTGAAGTCGGAGTGAGCCAAAGGATAGAGGAGTTAAAGGAGCTTTTATCAAAGGGTGCAAACGAGAACGCGATCGCCTCCGTATTACAAGACCAAGCGAATGTATTTGTGGGTTTGGGGGAATCTTTGGGTTTACCTGGTTTTGGGGCGATCGCGACGGCAATTTTGTCCGCGATCGCAGCACATCCCGATCGCGCTAGAGAAATCGCCCGTTTAGCGTTAGAAGACCTCAAATGCGCCCACAAATTAGTTTTAGAAGGCGATCGCGATCGCGGCGGCCAACCCAGTATTATGTTACTGGAATTAGCAGGAGAATCGGGAACAGTATCGGAAACAACGGCGATCGAGGCCATTTCCTCTCATAATAGCGAAGATTTTGATGAGTTAGAAACGGGTCAAGATTTAGAGGATTTACTTGCCCCTTCAATCGTTGAAAATACAACTTTTGATGACAATGAAGACCCTTTTTCCTTCATTTATTCAGAGTCAACGAGTGAACTAACTTCAGGATTTGTTCCTGATATTAATTTGGATATTAGTGAAGAATTTCCTCTTATTTCTCCCACGGAAAGAGAAGAATTAGATGCTTCTTTTGAAGAACTAGAAATTCAAAACGGTGACGACTTATTAATGGAGTTCGATAGAGAAGAACCCATCGATTTTATCTCAGAAGATGAAGGCTTTTCTGATGCTAATTTTGATAGTGAATTTGGCGAATTAGAATTTAGCGAAACATCTGGAGAATTAGAAGATATAAACGTTAATCGTTTAGAAGACGAGGCAATTTTCCTTGAAGAAACGTTTGGGAATATTGGGGATATTCCCGATGATTTTGATGTTGATGTGCAGAGTGCAACCGTCTCGGAATTTTCACCCGAAGCTGCGATCGTACCCGAAGAAAATATAAATTCAGTACCAGCAGAACAAGAATTGATTCCCAGTAATATTTGGGATATTGAGGATAACGAATCCGGTGAACTGCTAGAATCAGAACTCGATCTAACAGAAGATACTATACCAAACAAGCCACAAATTAAAGAAGAAGAAATTTTTCTCAGGGATACTGAAATACCAGCAACTCAAACAAATTTAGATGCTATTCCTTCTTTAGAGGAAACTTTTGGTGCTTTTGATTTAACAGAAAATTCTCTCGATGTTTCAGAAGAAACTGAACCTATTTTTCTAGACGATCCTCCTCCATTACAGGCCAAAACTAAACAGAAAAGAGAAAATATTCAGCAAGAAATCGTTACAAAAAATCCGGTCAAACCGACAATAGAATCAATCCCTCCTGCAAAAACTATTGCGAAAACCTTACGAATTGACCTCGAACAATTAGAACTTTTCAACCATCTTGTTGCTGAACTTTTAATTAATCAAAATCAACTTTCCTTGAGAGATGAACAGTTTCAAAGTGCCGTTCAAAAATTAGCAGACTGGATTCGACGACATCGTTTAACCCTCAATCAATTGCGCGATCTTGTCAATCATTCGGTCGCTCAAAGTGAGAGAAAAAGCAAGAGTAATTATAAACAAATTCACCCATTAAAAAAACTGCTTTATTCTGCCTTAGAAGAAACTTCACAAATTACCCAGGCAACGGAAGATATTAACTTATTAGCAAGAACAACAACTGCAACGATTGAACGGGAACAACGCTTATCTAACCAGTTACGAGATAATATGCAAATTGCGAGAATGGTTCCTTTAGAGAATCTTCTCAAACGATTTCCCCCGATGGTAAAGCAACTTTCTTTTACTCATAAAAAATCCGTTGATTTACAGGTACAGGGGGGACAGGTAACAATCGATAAAACCGTTGTTGATAATCTTTATGATGCTTTACTTCACCTCATTCGCAATGCTTTCGATCACGGGATCGAATCCCCAGAAGTTCGCCTTCAGAGAGGGAAATCAGAGGTAGGAAATATTTTAATTCGTGCCTATAATCAAGGGAATCGGACTATTATTGAAGTACGAGACGATGGGGAAGGATTAAATGTTGAAAAAATTTGCCAACAAGGAATTAAAAAAGGATTGATCGGCGATCGCGAAGCCGAAGAAATTCAACAACTCCCCCAACTAGAAGCAAGATTATTAGATTTATTGTGTTCTCCAGGTTTTTCTACTGTTTCTCGGGTCAGCGATTTATCGGGACGGGGTGTAGGTTTGGATGTCGTCAAAACTCAACTTGAACAAATTAAAGGGACTCTGCGGGTTCAATTTATCCCGCAACAGGGAACTGTTTTTTCGATCCAAATTCGCGAATCGTTGATGAATGCAAGATTGCTCATTTGTCAAGCAGGGCGATCGGTTTATGGGTTTGTTTCTAATGAAATTGAACAAGTTTTAATTCCAGGGGAAAAAGTGCGGCGTTTAGCGGGTCAAAAGATGTTAGATTGGCATCAAGATGGGCAGGATTTTACCATTCCTATTTATGAATTAACTTCGTTATTTAATTATTCGCGATCGCTGCCCCAGTGTCGAGGTTTAGCAGCAGGGGAGTTTCAATATCAAGAACTTTCGCCAATTTTAACAGCAGCAGAAAATGTATCCCCTATTCTCCTCTTAAAAGGACGGGAAGGGTTTATTGCTTTGGAAGTCGATCGCATTCTCGAAGAACAAGAATTAGTGATTAAACCTCTATCCAATGCGATCGCACCTCCAGCTTATATTTACGGTTGTAGCATTCTCGCTGATGGTCGTCTCGCCTTAATTATTGATGGATTTGCCTTGGTCGGTCAATCGCAAAATAAAGAGGCGATCGCCCCCCAATTAAACCCCAAAGAGAGTCTCCTGCGAGAAGTAGTCCAACCTCCAACCGAGTTATCGACGCAAACCCTCGGGCTATATATTCCCGAGTCCAAGACGACGGAAAAACCACCGGAAACAAATTTACCCTCTTCTCCCCTTGTCACGAATAAACCCCAAATTCAACAAGTTAAAACTATTTTAGTGATTGATGATTCCCTCACGGAACGCCAAACCCTCACTTTAATTTTGCAGCGATCGGGGTATCGCGTTTTGCAAGCTAAAGATGGTTTGGAAGCATTAGAACAATTGAAAAGCAAGGAAACCATTCATGTTGCCCTCTGCGATATTGAAATGCCTCGCATGAATGGTTTAGAATTTTTAAGTGTTGTCAAACAAGATAAAACCCTGCCACAAATTCCCGCGATTATTCTCACTTCTCGCAGTCGAGATAAGTTTCAACATATTGCCCTAGAATTGGGTGCCTATGCTTATTTAACAAAACCCTATCTAGAAGGCGAAATTCTGGGAGTCGTTGCAGAGGCATTAAGCACTACTGAACCTAGGCATAACCCTAAATAGGCTAAGATTCGCTATCCGGAGTTTCTCCTTCTAAAATAGCCTTTAAACGAGTACGAAATTCTCCTTTAGGATGCCCACCTTTTACTTCTCCTAAAACAGAATTCTCATTTTCAGGAGAATCACAAACCAAATAAGTTGGCCAGCCCATGCCCTCTTTATTGGGATATTGACTGAGGAGAATCTTGCGATACTTGCGATAAGTGGCAGTATCCTGCATTTTGACATCAATAAAGTCTAAATCCAACTCTTGTGCCACCTTTTGGTCGTAAAAGGACATTTTGTGACAAATACCGCAGTCTTCAGAAGAAAATTTAATTACTGTTCGACTCATTTTGTGGTTTTACTCCCAGTGCGATCGTCTTTTCTCATTCTCGCAAATAATTGCCCTTCTCTTCTCTCTCTCCCGTCAGAATCTCTAGGTTACAAATTATGAAAATATGTTAATTTTATTTAGATTGGTAATAGTTATAGAACGAAGGGACACCTATGAGTTTTGAAATTCCAGAAGCCGTCAAAACCTACTCGCAATTCTTCCATCCTGTTTTAATGTGGGTGTTATTGGGTTTAACTATTTATGCCCTCTATCTTGGTATCGGCATCAAGCGCACCCGAGAAGCAGATAAAGACACCCGAAAAGAACTGGTTAAGAAGAAGTTTAACACTCGTCATTACCAAATTGGTTCTGTACTTCTTGCCTTGATGGTCGCGGGAACTGTTGGGGGGATGGGAGTCACCTACATTAATAATGGTAAACTCTTTGTCCAACCTCATTTGCTAGTGGGGTTAAGCATGACGGTGGCGATCGCGGTTTCGGCTTCTTTAGTACCATTGATGCAAAAAGGCAATGCGATCGCGCGTTACACCCATATTTCTATCAATTTAGTCTTGTTGGGGTTATTTGGTTGGCAAGCAGTGACAGGAATGCAAATTGTGCAAAAACTGCTTGGGTTGATGGGTGTAATTTAACTCTTCTTTCTAAATCCGCTTTGTAGTAGCGACGTTGCCTGCAACGTCGCTACAGGGTTTCAGACGATCTCGATCCTCTCTATTTTTTCTTCTCTTCTGCTTCTTTCTCGTCCTCTGCAATCACATCAAACCAATCCGATCCAATCCGGATGGTAATTTCCGATCCTAAATCTCCTGTAGAATCAGCCTGAATTTCTCCAAAACCAAGAGCCTCTTTTAAAGCCTTCGCTGCCTCAATATCTCCCTGTTGAACCACGATTTGAGTTTTTCTCAATAATCGTGCTGATTGAGATTGAGCGTGATAGAGATTGCCAAATCCCACTTCCTCAATGTGTTTTGCTGCTAATTCCGGCAGTTGGGAGTCATTGGTGGCATTTTGTAGGGCAATACGGACGCGGTTGTGAGAGCGATCGCTTTCAACAACATAATCTCCATCTCGTTCAAAATACTCGCTGACAATGCGATCGCGTCCCTGTCGAGACATCAGCCAATAACTGACTCCTTCAAATTCATCAGTATTGCTAAAGCGTCCCGGTAGCAAGACCATCTTGATTTTCTCTTTTTCCAAACTCATGCCGAAATTCACTAAAGCCATCATTTCTTCAAGACTTAAGTTAGTATCAACATATTGCAGTGCCATTTGTACGGCTTGAGGTAAGCGAGGAACAACCGCAGGACTTTTCAACCGTTCCCGCAACGCCTTTAATAAGACCTGTTGGCGCTGAACTCGTCCAATATCGCCGTATTCATCCATACGGAAACGAGAAAACTGTTCGGCGCGATCGCCATCTAAAGTTTGCCAACCTGGTTTGAGGTCGATTTTTAACTTTTGAGTAACATCGGTATAAGACATGGGATAAGGCACAAACACCTCAACCCCCCCGACTAAATCCACTAAATCCTTAAAGGCATCATTCGTCACCCGCACATAGCGATCGATAGGGACATTATTTAAAGTGTTACTCACAACACGGCTTGCTAACTCAGCCCCCCCTCGAGAATTTGCACTATTGATTTTGGCGACTCCTACTCCATCAATGAAAACTTGGGTATCTCGAGGAATCGACAGCATCCGCACGGTATTATCCGTCGGATCGAATCGCAAAAGCAACATCGTATCGCTGTTGCCATTAAAAACCTCATCGCTGCCTTTTTCAGCATCAAGAACGCGATCGATCCCTAATACAAGAATATTAACCGGGCGCTCAATTTGATATTGAAAAAGCGGGGTAATTTCTTGGGTTTTGATTTTATCCCCAGTACCTGTAGGAATCGGAGTCCCTGCTGTAGCAACCTTTTCCGTCGCACTCAACACATTGGGAATCGAGGGAAGCGGCCCCACCATGGCCACTGTAGCCCCCACTGTGGCCGATAAAGACGCAGCCGCAAAAAAGCTGGCACTCCATAAAAAGCGCCGACCCCAACCCACAGGGCCCTCAGCCGGAGACGATCCGGTTTGCGAAGATTCGGTTTTTTGAGTGCGATCGCCTTTCTCCACAACAGAATTTACTGTTGTCTCTGGCGATCGCGTTGCCGATCCGGAAGAATTAGGAGTGGTCGGTAGCGATTTAGCGCTATTGTTCACATTCACCTCAACACCATCAAAATCTAAAGTTAGCATTAACATTTCCCCGCTTTAAAAAAGACGGGAATTTAGACAAATCCACCCGTGGACTTACTTTTACCTTGTTCAGCTTATGTCATTTAGGAATATTCCTCCCTCTGCCTAGGTTCTTCATGCAGGATTATAGCGCTTTTGACATCTCCCCGCTTTAAAAAGACGGGAATTCTGCTGTTATTTTTTGCATTTTACCTGTTGTCCCCTAACTATCCCCTATCTACATCCCATCTCGGACTCGGACAGGATAGGATAGAAAAAATTTCCTTCTTAAAGGCAATCCGTAATGAAGAAACCCCTAATCCCCGTCATTCTAGCAGGTGGCAAAGGCGAACGCTTTTGGCCCCTCAGTCGTCGCGAACGTCCCAAACAGTTTTTAAGCCTTGACGGAAGCGGCAGAAGTCTCTTACAGGGGACTGCCGATCGCCTGCTCGATCTAGCGGGAGGATGGGACAATCTTTGGGTGATTACTTCTGCTTTACTCGCTTCTGGGGTTGCAGAACAGTTACCCTTGTTACCAAAAAGCAATTTATTAGTAGAACCAGAAGGAAAAGATACGGCTCCGGCAGTCACTTGGGCTACATTGGAGGTGGCCAAGCAATATGGGGAAGATGCCATTTTGGGCTTTTTTCCCGCAGATCATTGGATTGGCGATCGCCCTGCTTATGAGAATACCTTGAGAGGGGCAGTGGAATTAGCGGAAACCCAAGGGGCGATCGTCACATTAGGCATTACCCCGACTTATGCTTCTACAGGATACGGCTATATCGAACAAGGGGAAAAAATTGGCTCTTTTTCTCAACTTTCCGGCTATAAAGTCAGCCGTTTCACGGAAAAACCCGATCGCGAAACCGCACAACAATTTATCGAAACTGGGGGATTTAGTTGGAATAGTGGTATGTTTATTTTCCGGGCTGCGACGGTACTTTCCGAACTGAAAATTCACGCCCCACAAATTCTGCAACCTTTGCGAGAAAAAGGACAAGCAGCCTATCCAGAATTGGAGAAAAATAGTATTGATTATGCCTTAATGGAAAAAACTGATTTAGCCTGCGTTATTCCTGCCGATTTTGGTTGGGACGATCTGGGAGATTGGAATGCGATCGAACGATTGCTGAAAGGAAATGCGGAAAATACTGAATTAGCCACTCATATTGGACGCGATACCCAAGGTTCTATTTTCTATGCCAGTAATGAAGAAGATATCATTGTTACCATTGGTTTAGAAGATGTCGTTGTCGTCCGCGATCGCAATGTCACCCTCGTCGTCCACAAAAGCCGCACCCAAGAAATCAAACAAGTCCTCAAACAGCTACAAACCGATCCTAAATTTGCAACCCTGTTATAATTCTCGATGCCCCATTTTCTCTTCTTTTTTCCTTAACTGGGCGATCGTTCCCTATTCTCTAAAATTATGGTTTTAGCATTAACACAAAATACATCGCGACAACGAGAAATCATCGAAATAGTCTTCGGGAATGGTTGGGACTATATGCGCGGAGTTTTAACAGGAGGAAAACTGGGAGAACCGCAAATTCCTACCCCTGAAGTTCTCCGCAATATTCTCGTCGAGTTGGGACCTGTCTATGTCAAATTAGGACAACTACTCAGTACCCGTCCGGACTTACTCCCTTCTAGATACATTAAATCTCTTACGGCATTACAAGCAAAAGTTCCTACTGTTTCCTGGTCTCAAATTGAAGGAACAATTCGTCAAGAACTCCAGCGTCCGATTGAGGAAATATTCGCAAAAATAGAGACTCAACCCGTTGCTGCGGGGTCGATTGCCCAGATTCATCGTGCTACTTTAAAAGATGGTCGAGAAGTGGCCATGAAAGTACAGCGTCCAGGGATCGATCTCATTGTCGCCCAAGATATCGATCTGATTAAAGCCGTTGCTGAATTGATTTCAGTAACAGATTTTGGTAAAGATTATGATGTTGTAACATTAGCTGATGAATTTACTAAAGCCTTACAAGCCGAATTAGATTTTAATAAAGAAGCAAATTATACGGAACAATTACGCGAAAATTTAGCTAAAAGTTCTTGGTTTGATTCTCAAGAATTAATGATTCCTAAAATCTATCGGGATTTGACGACCAAAAAACTATTAGTTTTAGAATGGTTGGATGGAACACCTATTTCTGAGGCAAAGATTATTCCTCGAAAAGAAGCCGATGGAGATATAAAACGCCGTCAAGAAATCGCCACGTTGCTCTTTCGTGCCTTTTTTCAGCAGATGTTTATTGATGGTTTTTTTCATGCAGATCCCCATCCCGGTAATATCTTTTATTTAGACAGCGATCGCATCGCTTTAATTGATTGCGGTATGATCGGTCGTTTAGATCCTCGCACCCAACAAATTCTCGTAGAAATGTTACTGGCAATTGTTGATATTGATGCTAAAAGATGCAGCCAATTAACCTTAGAATTATCAGAAACAACGCAACCCACGGATCTGATTTCCTTAGAACGAGACTATGAGAAAATGTTACGCAGATACTATAATCTCAGTCTCGCAAAAATAAACTTTAGCGAAGTATTCTACGAAATTTTGTCGATCACCCGCAAGAACAAAATAAAAATGCCCGGAAATATGGGACTCTATGCTAAGAGTTTAGCCAATTTAGAAGGGGTTGCTCGCGGTTTTTATCCGGAAATCAATTTACTTGATGAATTTAAACCCTTAATGACGGATTTATTTCGCCGTCAACTTTTGGGAGATGAACCCCTACAAACAGTTTTGAGAACGGCATTAGATTTAAAAGCCCTTTCTGTACAAAGTCCGCGACAAATTGAGGTGTTATTAGATCGTTTAAGTTCGGAAACCTTGCAGTGGAATCTACAAATTCGCGAGTTACCTTCCCTGCGTCGCAGTATGGATGATTCTGCCAATCGTTTATCTTTTAGTATTGTCGTAGGTTCGTTAATTATGGGAGCATCACTATTAGCAACAGGTGCGCCCAATCCCCAGATTTCTATTTTAAGTGAGATTCTGTTGGCGATCGCCACGTTTTTAGGGTTATGGTTGATTGTTAGTATTTTGCGATCGGGACGGCTGCGTTAATACAAAATAACTGTTTTTTCTTAACTCGCGATCGGTCAAGAATATTTTGCAGACCCGGCGATCGCCACTAATCGGAAGACTTGACTAAGTGCGAAAGCGTTACATCAAAAGTCACTGTAAAAGGTTGTCCCATTTCATCTTTGAGGAGTTTTTCTACCTCTTGAACTTCCTCGGGTTGGATATCCTCTCGAACTTGAACGGTTAAAGTAATGGAAGGGGGATTTGTTTTCCAGTTGACCTGGGATTGTGTTAATTTAATATCCGGTCGGTTCAGAAAAGCACGGCTAACCAAAATGCGTTTGAGGGAGTTATTCGCACGAGTTTTCCCTGACAATTGCCAAAAGCTAATACCCAGAGGAATCGCCAGAAGCAGAAAGAGAAAAATTGATACCCCCCAAGAAAGAGTGCGACTGAATTCGCTACTGCGGGCATAACCGCTTATCACATAAACACCCAAGCAAGCTAAATTGATTCCTGTGAGATTAGTAATGTAAAGTAACATTGCTCCACTAGAAGCTGATATATCTCCTTGAGAGAGAGAAAGACCGACAACACAAAGAGGAGGCATAAGAGCAACCGAGATCGCTACTCCAGGAATCGCATCGCCAATAGAGGGACGAATTTTAGCGTAACCCCCTACAGCCCCTGCTACAACAGCAATAGAGAGATCGATAAGAGTGGGTTGAGTGCGAGACATTACTTCTGAACCAAACTCAGGTAAGCCCACGATCGCCCCCACCATCCAAGAAACAAAAAGAGAGAGAATTGTACCGAAAATGATGGCTAGAGAACTCACTCGCAAAAGTTCCAGATCGCCTTCTAAAGTGGCAAAGGAAAAACCCCGAATCGGTAACATAAGAGGGGCAACAATCATCGCACCGATAATGACTGCGGTACTATTAATTAATAATCCCAATGTCGCAATCAGACAAGAAGCAAGGATGAGAACAAGATAATGTTGCGTTAATTTAGATTCTTCGAGAAGAGATTGTCGCAGTTTGAGAATAGGAATTGCACCCAAACCATTTTTTTTAATCGTTTGCCAAATTTTTTGCATTTTTTTATAGAGAGATTAGCGATCGCCCCAAATCAAGAAATTAGTTCTCATAACTCGATCTAAAAATCGCGACTATGTTCGTAATCCCAGCATTGTTCTTCAATCCAATAGCTACCTCTTTTTTCGCAAGTATCAGCATCATCAATATAAGGAATAATAGCGGGAAAAGAGCGATCTTGCGATAATTCAGGGGTTGTCCGATAATAAGAGCCTAATAAATAAGCACCGATCAAAGCCATAAATCCTCCCACCGCCATTAATACCATAAATTGCGCTCCTTTGCGAGCAGTTTTAGCTTGTTGGATTTCCGAATTTAGATTCAAGAGTTGTTTTTTAATTTTAAGATTATTATGTCTTAAATGTTCTGCCCGTTTGAGCAATGTTACCCGCAACTGTTCGAGTTCTTGTTGAGAAGAAGAATTGCGTAACTTTTCAATTGAGTCTAATAAAGAATCATTTTGCTGCAAAAGATTAAAAACTTCATCCGTGAGTAACTGCATTCGGTTGCCAATTACTCGGGCAATATGAATGGATAATTTGCCCCCGATACTGCTACCATCAGACATTAATTTCTCAAAAGCCGATCGCGCGATCGCAAAGGTCATCATTACCGTTTTTGCGCGAATAGTACAACTGCGAGGGGTTTTCATAATCACCCCTAATTCCCCCAAAACATCCCCTCGTCCTACATCGCGAATATGTTTGCTAGAACCGTCCTCGGACTCTTTCAGGATTTCTGCTTCTCCGTGTAACAGAACCAGGATAGAATCACTCTCATCTCCTTGGCGCATTAGGATATCATTATCTTTAAAGTTAACCAATGTTCCCGCTTCTCGGAGTTGGCCAACTTCCTCTAAAGACAGATTTTTACCGATATCGGTTTGTTTGAGGATTTCGTATAATTCTTCGACATACATCGTTTTTTTCCTTCTACACTAAGATTATGCTCTAGCTTGACAAATTTTTGTAAATTTTACAATAGAAAAGAATTAATATAACTTTATGTTAAAATCGTCCCTCCCATCATTTTTTGATAGCGTGCCTCTAACTCTTTTTTGAGTGAAGATATTCCCCCCAAATTTCCATCAGCCAGAATGATTTTTTCCGCAGCATCTCTCGCTAATACTAAAACCTCCTGATCTTCCACCAAACTCGCCAAAGCAAAGTCTGCCAAACCCGATTGTTTTGTCCCCAAAACTTGCCCAGGACCTCGGAAACGCAAATCCATTTCTGAGATAAAAAATCCATCTTGAGACTGTTCCAAAACACTCAAACGCTGGCGAGAATCGGGACTCTTACTACTACTCATTAAAAAACAATAGGACTGATGCGAACCTCGTCCCACTCGTCCCCTTAACTGGTGTAATTGAGAGAGTCCAAATCGTTCGGCATTTTCAATTAAAATAATAGTTGCATTAGGAATATCTACTCCTACTTCAATCACGGTTGTGGAGACAATAATCTGCACTTCATTCTCGCGAAATTGACTTAAAACTTCATCTTTTTCTGCCGAACTCATGCGACCGTGTAACAGTCCCACCTTAAAATCGGGAAAAATCTTTTCCTGTAAATGTTCGCTTTCCTGAATTGCTGCCCGAGCATCCAATTTCTCTGATTCTTCAACCAATGGTAGAATAATATAAGCCTGTCTTCCTTGCACAATTTCTCGACGGATTAAATCATAAGCCTGTTGCCTCTGTTTGCCTGCTAATGCTGTTGTTTGAATGGGTTGTCGTCCTGGGGGTAATTCATCAATTTGAGAGACATCTAAATCGCCATGTAGGGTTAAGGATAAGGTGCGAGGAATGGGAGTTGCAGTCATGGTTAAAACATGGGGAGATTCTCCTTTTGCGAGTAATTTTGCCCGTTGATGGACTCCAAAGCGATGTTGTTCGTCAATGACGACTAAACCTAAACGACGAAATTGTACGGGGTCTTCAATTAAAGCATGAGTGCCTACCAATAAAGGTAATTCTCCTGTAAATAAATGACCGTGAATTTCTCTGCGCTTGCGAACTTTTGTCGAACCTGTCAGCAAATCTGTAGGTAAATAAAGTAAATTAAACCAGTTAACTAATTTTCGATAATGCTGTTCCGCTAAAACTTCCGTTGGTGCCATTAATGCTGCTTGATAGCCAGATTGAATCGCGGCCAAAATGGCAAAAACTGCAACAATTGTTTTTCCCGATCCCACATCTCCTTGTACTAAACGATTCATGGGTGATGAGGAATTTAAGTCCTGTAAAATATCGCTAATAACCCGTTTTTGAGCATCGGTTAAAGTAAATGGTAACATTCCTCGAAAGCGATCTAAAAGTTCTCCTTTTGGGGAAAAAACTGCACTATTTTGAACTTGTTTTTGTTGTTGACGACGCTGAAGAAAACCCAGTTGTAAATAAAAGAATTCATCGAAGACTAAACGACGACGGGCATGAGTTAAGGCTTCACGATCGCCAGGAAAATGAATATTAGCGATCGCCTCTTTTAAATCAATTAAGCCATACTGTTCTTTAATTTCTTGGGGTAAGGGATCTTCAAGGCGATCGCAGGCAGGAAGTGCCGCTAAAACCGCCCGTCTCACCACATCCGCAGAAACCCCTTCCGTGAGGGGATAAACAGGCAAAATACGCCCAATATTTGGAGATTCAATGGCAGCCCCAGGACCGTCGAGAATTTCAATTTCTGGGTTGTCTAAAGTAATCCCATATTTATTCTTTTTAACCAGTCCCGAAGCGGCGGCGATCGCCCCTACAGGATACTGTCTTTTTTGCTGTTCTTGCCAGCCTCGGTTGCTAAAACGCGGACCGTGAAAAAAGCGATTGAGTTTAATTTGTCCCGTGCGATCGCGCAGTCGCAGATCGAAAATAGTCAGTTTTCTATTCTTAGGACTGGTGAAACAAGTACAACTTTTAATACTTCCCACAATTGTCACTGTTTCCCCTTCAACCAATTCGGTAATATTGGCTTGACGGGCATAATCAATATGGTCTCTCGGGTAATAAAATAGAACATCCCGCACGGTGTTTAAATCCAAACGCACCAAAGCGGAAGCACTCCCGCGCTGTTGGATTTCTGGTAAAGATTTGAGGGGTGTATCTAGGGTTAAATCTTCACTTTTAACCTTGCTTTCTAGCTCTTTAACCCGTAAAGATTCAGTTTTACTTGTTTTTGAATCTAAAGGAGGAGAAACTTCTCCTGCACTCTTCTGGAGGTCTTGGAGGAGAGGGCGAGCAATATTAATCAGAGTCTCTCTCTGGTCGCGATCGCATTCCTGATAAAGTGCAAATTCCTGCACCATCGCCTTCCAGCGACGGCGTTGCACCGGGGTTCCCACCGTAATAGGTAACGGTTTGCGGAAATTTAGCACCATAAACTCACTAAAACGGTACTTTTTGCCCTGGAGGTCGCAAAAACCCCTTTCCGCTTCTATCGTTAACGATTTTTTCAGTCTCTCCCAGTCTGGTAATTCAGCCACGTCCCCTTACTCCAAATTTGACCCTCTTTAATTGTACTAATGCACTACCCATTCTAGTTTAAATTTTTTCTAGTAGGGCGATCGCGGTCTACCAAAAGGAAAATCATAAATCACTTGGGAAAGTTCGTTCATTAATTGGCCGCGAGATTGTTCGTCATTGAGTTTTTGGGCGATCGCGATCGCATTTTCATATAAAATAACAGCCATCTCTCGCCGTCCTAAAGCGCTATGATAACGAGCATACAATGATAAACCTGCCAATTCTTGCGCTAAATTCTTTTCATTGCGTGCTAAATCAATCCACCAATCTAGAGATTGAAATGCAGCACTAAACTCATTAATTTTGCCATAAGAAACCGCCAATCCCCGTAAAGCGCGAAAGAGATTTTCCATATCTCTTCCTTCCCGAGAGTACCACCGCGCTAAACGATATTCTGCCACGGCTAGATCGTGTTGTCCCATAGCAGCATAGGCATTACCCAAATTATTAAACGTATTCGCTTGTCCCGCAAAATCCCTAAAACGACGGCGAAATATATTGGCTTGTTTGTAGTATTTAATCGCCGCTTCATAGCGACCCAAATAAGCCGATGCTAATCCCAAATTACTTAAACTTAAACCCTCTCCTTCCTGATAACTGATATAACGAGAAAGTTCGAGGGCTTCAGCAAAACTGGCCTCTGCACCGAGGGGATTACTATTCGTTAAAAGGATGGTTCCCAAATTATTTAAACCGTGAATTTGTCCGCGCACATCTTGTAGATCGCGGGCGATCGCCAAACGACGACGCAAAACATTTTCCGCTTCCGCATAATACCCCGCTTTGGCAAATGTCACCCCTAAATAATCATAAGTTGTGCCGATCGCTTCTGTGTCGCCAACCCTTTCGTAAAAGTCTAAGGCTTGTAACCACTGGGCGATCGCCTTATCGAATTCACCTTTTTCGTAAGACTGTCCCCCCAACCGTAACAGCAGGTCCCCCTCATTGCGATCGCTTCCCCGTTGCGTATTACCGGGACGCAGATGCAAGGGAGGTATTTGCAATTGTTCGTTAAGATTGTCTATAGATTGAGCTAGAGACTG
>NZ_JAYGHV010000398.1:0-25517 GCF_034932145.1 Spirulina sp. 06S082
TTTCTCTTTTCTCCAAATCTACTATCCTTATTATATGTCACTTAGCCGCGTTTTAGCTTAGAATCTACCTCTACCTCTCCTACAGAGGTCGAATTCCAAGTATTGGATGCAGCAGCGGCAATCGATCTGGGTAATGCAACAACCGATCCACAGGTAGCAAATAGCTTTACTCATAACAGATGGGAAGCCAAACACTATAAATTTCAAGGAACAAAAGGCGAGCGTCTTTATTTTGACAAAATAGAAGGCACGCCTTACACTAGATGGTCTCTGTACGATCCTAGCGGTACGGAAATCAACGAGACGACTTTCTATGATTTCGAGCAGGTATTGCCGGGAGATGGAGAATATTTGTTGGTTTTGAACGCCGAAGGACAGTCCGACACGGATTACCAGTTTCAAATTATCGCACCGCCCGAATTGCCTGCTGAAACCTTAGAGTTTACGACCGCTAACGACGAAAAATTCATTCGCATTCAAGACGAACTCGTAGAAGCAGGTCAACAAAAAACCTATGTTTTTCAAGGCAATGCCAATCAACGCTTGTGGTTCGACAGTCTCAAAAATGACAGTTCGATCTTTCATGTAGCGCTCTACGATCCCAATGGTGTTGTCGTACAATCAATCAGTTCGCAATACACGCGTTACGATTTATCTGAACCGATCGCTCTTCCTCAAACGGGAGAATATCGCTTGGTTGTTGATGGATATCAAGATGCGATCGAAGAATACGATTTCCGCTTGCTCGATCTCGAATCTCGTTCCATCGAACCTTGGAATAACGACACCAATATAGAATTTGTTGGCAACTTTGGCGACACCAAGCAAGAGACCCACGCCTATCGCTTTACAGGCAGTGCGGGACAGTTAGTTTATTTCGATGCGATCGATGGGGCTTCATCCAATAAATACTATCTCTACACTCCCGAGGGTAAACAGATATTTTCCAGAACTTAAACTACGATGCCACGGATCGCCCCACAAAATTGCCCAGCGATGGCGAATATACGGTGGTTTTTCAAGGAACGGGAGGGGCAAATTCCAACTATCGCGTTAATTTAGTCACGCCAGAGCCAACGACTCGAGCTTACAACCTTGGTGAAATGGCAAGCGGCACGATCGCCGAACCGGGAGAGGAAGATTTCTATACATTCTGGGGACAACCCGGACAGAATTTGCGCTTTGATAGCTTATTGGGAGGAACGGGAACGGTTCGGACAACTTTATTTGCTCCCAGTGGAGAAGCAGTTTGGAGCAATAAAAATATTTGGACGGATACAGACAATCATGCGACAGATATTCCTTACATTCTGGAGGAAGAAGGGTTCTATACCCTCGAAGTCGATGGTTATTACGATACAGTTGGGGATTATAAATTCCGCTTGTTGGATTTGAAGAGCGATCGCGATGCACCGTTCCAATCTTGGGATGCGACAACGGACGCGATCGCCCTCAGCGGCAATTTTGAAGATCGCGAAGCCGATGCTTATCAATTTAGCGGCACGCAAGGGCAGTTGCTGTATATAGACAATCACAATAGTGGTAGTTATAGTTATCAGATATATACTCCAGAAGGACAATTATTTGCAAACAAAACATTTTCTACTTCTTTGCCAGTTTCTCCAGATATCGATCGCCCTCTAGAACTACCTAGTAGCGGAGAATACACGGTAATTGTCTCTGCCAATGAGGGAAATTACGCCCTCGATCTGGTGACTCCGGAAATAGTCACTCAACCCTATCAATTGGGGGAAATTGCAAGCAGCACGCTCTCCGAAGCGGGAGAAGAAGATTTTTATACCTTTGAAGCCGATGCGGGTCAGAAACTTTGGTTTGATAGTTTGTTATCGGGAACAAATAACATCCAAGCAACTCTCTACGCTCCCAGTGGCAAAGTTATCTTAAATTCTCATGGGGTTGGGAATGACTCAGTTTCCAATAATATTCCCATACCTTTAACCTTGGATGAAAAAGGGACTTATTCCCTGAAGATCGATGGCGTTCGGGATGCAACGGGAGACTATAAATTCCGCTTGCTCGACTTAACCGATGCTCCGAGAGTTCCCCAAGAATCCAATCGAGTTTCTGGAGATTTAGAACCCAGTTCTACCCGCGTTTATCGTTTTAGTGGTGTTAAAGGTCAGCCCTTATACTTCGATCGTCTCAATGGAGATTATTCTTATTCGATCCTCGCTCCCAATGACGAGACTGTAGCATTGTCTGACAATTATTTAGCAGCATTGCCGCAAACGGGCGAATATTTACTCTTTGTTTCCGCTACCGATGATGTCAATTCCAACCCCTACGATTTAGAAATTGTCGCCCCCGAATGGGGAAAGATATCCTTAAAGTTAGGCGAGGCGATCGCGGGAGAAATTCAAGATTTTGGCGAGAAAGATACGTATACGTTTATCGGCGATCTCGCTCAAAAACTCTTCTTTAGCGGTTTGGGAGACAATATTCAAGTCGTGCTTTACGATCCGAGTGGTGGGGTTGCTGCCGATTTAACCGATGGTTTGCCTTTAACGTTGGAACAAACGGGAGAATATCGCCTCGTTGTCGAAGGAACGGACTCAGAAATAACGGGAGACTACGAGTTTATCCTCCGCGATCGCGCCCTTGCTCCCGCCCTCGAGTTCGAGACATCCGTGCAAGGTCAACTCGACTCGGATGGCAAAGTCAACTTGTATCGCTTTGCAGGAGAACGGGGCGGAGCGATCGACTTGACCGTAGAATCAATTTCGGCTGGCGCAACCCAATGGCTCGTTTACGATCCCGAAGGTAAGGAAATCGCCCGAGGGGAAGGCGAAGATTTTTCCGCCGTTATTCCGGTGGGCGGTCTCTACACTTTAGCCGTCACGAACCGAGCCGATTCTCCAGTCGATTATGCCTTTAATGCAGCCTTGCGAGAACCTGAAGCCTTTATCAATGATGTCAATCATTCAGGAAGCGGTACTTTTGGGGATGCTCAACCCAATACCCATACATTCAATGCCAAAGCCGGGACGCAAATCCTCTTGAACTTTGATAGTCCCCAAACTTGGGCAAGAGCCAGACTGGTTAATCCCGATGGCTCGACAACTGTTTTCGATAATCGTTCCATCGGCAAAACGGCGGACATTCTCGAACAAACGGGAGAATATACACTGGAATTTTATAACACGACTTATGGAAATTACTCCTTTGAGTTACTTGAATTCCCCGAAAGCGTTCGCGGGGCAAACTATCTCGAAATGGGTAGCGAAGTGTCTGGAAGCCTGAACGGACGAGTCGGCAAGATTTATTCCTTTGAAGGGGTCGAAGGATTGCGCCTGCTCTTTAACGGGATAGAAGGGGATAACGTTGAAGCCACTCTCTACAAACCCAATGGTGATGTTGTTTTCTCCAACAAATCCAATAGCGATAGCGATCGCCCCTATACGCTTACAGAAGATGGTTTGTATCACTTGGTGGTAACGGGAAACAGTGTCAACTCCAACCCTTATCGCTTTCAACTTCTCGATTTATCGGGAGCCGATGAGGTTCAATTTAATCTGCCCGTTAGCGGTACGCTGCCCGTAGCAGAAAAGCGCGCTTATCAGTTTAGTGCTGAAGAAGGTCAAACTTTCTTCTTTAACGCGATCGCTGGAGTCCATGCAGCCAAATGGAATCTCTACGATGCTGGTAACAATCTCATAGAAAGTCAGAAACCGCTAGACTCCGACCTGAGCCGAACAATTCCCCATACGGGAGATTATTTCCTTGTCCTCGACGGGACAACGTCCCCCACTAACTATGAATTCCAGCTTTTAGCTCACGAAACAGAGAATGTTACGACCTTAGTGACTCCAGGTACGGGAGAGCAAGGCAGCAGCGATCGCGAATCGCAAGGGCTTATCTCCGTCAAACTCGAAACCGATGACGGTCGGGGAGGGCGAGCCGAACAAGATTACCAAATTCGCCTCTGGCCCGATCCGAATAATTCACCGCCCGGAATTGTCAGCATTCCAGAAGAACGTTTTGCCCTCAACCGAGATATCTATCGCTATCAAGTCGTTGCCCTCGATGCCGATGCCGATACTTTAACCTATCGATTAGTTGAGGCTCCATTAGGTACAGTTATCGATCGCGATAGCGGGGAATTGCTTTGGTTCCCTACCGATGATGTCGTTGCGGGAGAGCGCGTAGACTTTACCGTGGAAGTAGACGACGGACGGGGAGGGAGCGATCGCCAGAGCTTTAGCGTAGACCTGTACGACGAGTTGGGTTCGATTCGCGGAGCGGTCTTTGAAGACTTGAACGGGAATGGCTTGCGAGATACCCAACTCATTCAAGGAGATAATCCTGCCCTCATTGTTGCCTTTGATACATCGGGAAGCACTGTCGTTCCCTTTGCAGGACCCGATGAGGTAGAAACCGTCCTCGACGCGCAAATCGCCGCGACGCGCGCTCTAGTAGACTCTCTCATCGCTCAAGGTTTGGGAGATAGTGTCAATATCGGCCTGATTCCCCACAACAACCTCAGCGTTATTCACGACTGGGATGCGGATACTCCCGGACTGCAATACTATACAACCCCCCTCGCCGACCGAGATAATAACCTCATTCCCGATATTCAGGAATATCTCGATGGCTACATTGGCGATTATATTCCTTATGGCAGCACCGAACTCAATAAAGCCTTGGATGATATTAGTGAATTGGTGGGGGCATTGAGTGCTACCAGCGATCCTAACGTTATCTTCATGTCCGACGGTTATGACGAGGATTTCGACCCGGAGGCTGCTGCTGCTGCCGTTGCAAACTTAGAATCGAATGGAGTCAACATCAGTGCTTTTGCTATCGGGCCGCATTCTACCGTTGAAACCCTGCGAGCGATCGACCCAGAAGCGCCGCAATTGCTGGATGTAGAAGAACTCGTCAGAATCATGGGAGGTTGGGACGAAGACTACGCGATCGAACCTCTCATGGAAGGCGTGACTGTTTATCTCGATGAAAATAATAATGGCTCTCTTGATGAGGGAGAACCTTGGCAGGTCACGCGCAAAGATGAAGGCAGTTCTCTCTTCGAGGCGAGTCGCTATCACTACAACTTCGATAACTTAATTCCCGATGATAATAAAGAATACGTTTTGCGGACGATAATTCCCGATGGTTTTGTGTCTACTCTACCCGCTTCGGGAGCTTATCAAATCATTCTCGACGAGGCAGAAGGAGTCACCCAACTATTTGGCCTCCATGATGAGGATAAGAACTCGCCCAATCAAGATCCGGCCTTCACGACGATCGCTCCCGACGTGGCGCTAAAAGCGGGAGAACGGCTGCTATATCGAGCCAATGCCAGCGATCCCGATGCCGATGTCATTCGTTACGAACTCGCTCTCGAACCCGAAGGCATGGTGGTAGACCCAGAAACCGGAACCCTAACTTGGAGTCCCACGGAAGCGCAAGTTAAAGAATACTACGATGAGTTGCATCAACTGCGACAGCGATTGGAGGCTTCGGGTCGCGGCGACTTTGCGCCAACAAACGTGAAGTTTGACAATATTTTACTCATTGCCAAAGACGGTCGCGGGGGACAGGCGTTCCAAACCATTTCCGTGGAATTGATCGCGCCCAATCAGATTCCAGTCTTTGTTTCCACTTTTCCTGAAGATGCAGCGCCGCAGGTGGGCAAACCCTTCTACTATCAGGCCACAGCCTTAGATGCCGATGGAGACGACCTCACTTATACCGTGGTTTCGGGAAATAACGCCGCATTTATCAACCCCGCAACGGGGCAGCCCGATGCGACCTCAGAATGGTTGCGTTGGATTCCCAATAAAGTCGGCGAGACAGAAATTACGATAAAAGTATCCGACGGACGGGGGGGAGAATCTACTCAAACCCTGAAACCCACTGCCATCGAGCCTCGGGAAAATAATACTCCGGTTCTGGAATCCCAACCGCGATCGGGAATTCGCTTGGGAAGTACCTATTTCTATAAGATCGAAGCCAGGGATCCCGATGGCGATATTCTCACCTATTCTTGGGGAGACAACCAAAACCGCCCGGCGGGGATGGAAATGGACGAGCAAGGGCGCATTGCTTGGACTCCCACTGCCGCTCAATTTGGCACTCATCCCGTTGCGATTAAAGTCAGCGATGGCGAAAAGAGCATTATTCAATCTTGGGAGATCGATGTCTTCGATCGCGCCGTCAATAATCCCCCTGCGATCGTCTCCATTCCCGAAACTCTGACCAATCTCGAAAAGGTCTACCAATATCAACCCGAAGGATTCGATCCCGATGGAGACTATTTAATCTGGAGTCTCGAGGAATCCCCTTCGGGCATGGCGATCGACCCAGAAACGGGGATAATCAGTTGGCAGCCTTCAGAGGTACAGGTGGGAGAACATCCCGTCACCCTTCGCGTTACTGATGCGAATGGAGCCTATTCGGGTCAAGAATTTATCTTGGCAGTGAATGGGATCAATACGCCGCCGACGATTGTTTCTGTTCCTTTAACCCAAAGCAGTCTTCAACAGCCCTATCATTATCAAGCGATCGCCACGGATGCGGATGGGGATGCCATTACCTATCGCCTCAATCTCGCTCCTGAGGGGATGACAATTGATGAAAATACGGGATCAATTCAATGGACTCCCAAAACGGTCGGCAATTATAACATAGAAATCTTGGCGTTGGATGCCTCGGGAGCGGGTAGCGCTCAGGCTTATACGATTGAAGTCGAGGCCGAGACGCTTAATCATGCTCCGGAAATTCTCCCGCCGCCCCTTTCCGCTTATACTGCGGATACAAAACGGACTTATACCTACGACATTAAAGCTAACGATCCCGACGGAGACGATCTCGCTTATCAACTCATCAACGAGAGTTCTTTACCCCCGGAAATTTACCTAAATGGCAATATTTTAACTTGGGACAATCCTGTTATTGGGGAATACCATCTCGTCATCGGAGTCGATGATGGGCAATTGGGAGCGGCTCAAGGCTTTAGTTTGCGAGTTTATGACAATCAACCCCCCAATATTATCGAGAATGCTCCCGATACGGCGATCGCGGACGTTACTTATCGCTACGATGTCAGGGCAACGGATCCCGAAGGTGGCAAACTCACCTATCAGTTAGAGGATGAGCCTGATGGTATGGCGATCGATGAGAAAGGGCGCATCGAGTGGACTCCCGAGAACGCAGATATCGGGAAATCCCATACCATCACGGTAGCCGTCGCCGATGAAGCCGAGGCCATCTCTCGATATACCTACACCGTCACCGTTGGGAACGATAGCGAAGCCCCGCAGGTGGTCTTACAACCCATTCGCAACGTCTACGTGGTGCAGAACGGAGAAAATATCGAATATCAAGCCGATCCCAACAGTACCATCGCCATCCGGGCGGTGGCGATGGATGATATTAAAGTCGAAGGATTGCAATTGCTGATTGATGGCGAACCTGTCCTCCTTGATGGCAACGGCATTGCCACCGTTACCGTCGGGGCATCTGGGGAAATTGTTGCCGAAGCGATCGCCATTGACGGGGCAAAGAATGAAGATCGCGAAGAACTCCGCATTCAAATCGTCGATCCCGATGCAGAAGCGCCCAAAGTCAGCTTGTCGGGAGACAACCTCGAGGGGGTCATCGATGCCGCGATCGAGATTCAAGGGATGATAGAAAGCGAAGGATTGCGAGAGTACGTTTTGGAAATTGCCCCGGTATCGGGGGGTGAATTCCGCGAAATCGCTCGCGGCGATACGAATGCGAACGGAACTTTGGGAACGTTAGATCCGGAATTGTTCTTGAACGATAGTTATGTTTTGCGCTTGCGAGCCAGAAATGAAGCCGGCAAAACCGCCTTTACCGAAGAAATTATTGAAATTGGTACGACAGAAAAACGCGGAAACTTTGCCTTATCCTTTACGGATCTATTGCAACCCTTCTCCGGCGTTCCGGTTAATTTAGTGCGGACTTACGATACCCTTGCGTCTCATGTAGAAGGGAATTTGGGTTATGGTTGGCGCTTGAACTTGGTCGATACGGATTTACGAACCAGTTTGCCGACCGATCCTCAAGCGGAACTCTTGGGACTTCACGTTCCCTTCCAACAAGGGACGCGGGTTCACGTGACCCTACCCGATGGCAAGCGGGAAAGTTTCACTTTCCGTCCTCGGGGTCATTCTGTGAATAAGTTCATTAATGGCTATATCGGTTCAGCTTTGGAGGACAATAGCTATGATGTGGGATTCTACTATCCACAATTTATTCCCGACCCCGGCAACACCAGTCAACTGACCGTCCAAGATAATACTCCCTTACAGCGTGTTGGTAACGAATATTATTCTCACGGTGCGGGTCAGCCTTACAATCCAGCCAGTGGTTACTTTGGCGGTCGCTATACCCTGACGACGGCGGATGGAGTCGCCTACAACCTCAACGGCAAAACGGGAGAGTTGATTGCGGCAACGGGTCTCAATGGCGAGCAAATTACCTTCCAAGAAGATGGGGTCTTTAGCTCTACGGGAGAAAAAATCCTCTTCCAGAGGGATCCTCAAGGACGCATTACCGGAGTGAGCTTGCCTGAAGAAGAGCCTATTGTTTATAGCAATGAGGACGGCGATCTCATCAGCGTTATCGATGGGGAACAAAAGACCAGCACATTTGTATATAAGGATGGAGAACCCGCCCATCAACTGGATAAGGTTATCGATGGGGATTCGGGACAGGTACTCTATCAACAGACAGAAACGGGAGAACTCAATCGTCCGCCCTTTATCGCTCCCCCCGAATTTTTCCTCACTCATCGGGATTTGCAGATTCCTATCGACCTGACGGATTTCATTACCGATGCCGATGGCGATCCGATTGAATTTGAGTTGAGCAACCCTCTCAACGGCACGATCTCATTAGGGGGAGATGGCAAGACAGCTTATTTCCATCCCACTTCACTGGATGCAGAATACGGGTATTTCGATGTGTTGGCGAGGGATGAAGAAGGCAGCAATCAGTTAACAGTAACGGTTCATATCAGCGATGCGCCCCTGTTGAATCTCGATTTTGTCGATCGCAATCCTCAACTCGATAATGGAGAAGGGACGGAATTGGTTGTTGTGGGAGACTTTGCCGACCAAGAAGATGTCGTGTTGCCAGATTCTTATTTGACCTATATTTCTGAAGATCCCGCGATCGCAGACTTAGCGGAGACGGGATGGGTGATGGGAGATGGAGATGGAACCACGGTATTAAAAGTAACGCGGGATGGGATTACGGCGGTGACGGCGATACGAGTGGGAGAGACTCCTGAAGCCCAAAGCGAGGCAGAGTTGGATTCGCTGTTAGCCGAGGCTTATGGGTTGGAAGTCTATCCCGAAGCCGTTACTTTAGTGGCAGGAACTCAACGTCCTTTATTAGTGGGCATTGAAGAGATTGCTGATTCTCCGGACTTAAAACTGGGTTCGGGAGATACGCCGACGCGCTATTTTGTCAGCAATCCCGATATCTTACAGGTGAGCGAAGAGGGAATCGTGACGGCACTGGCGGAGGGATTGGCTACCGTAACGGTCATTCACGGCGGCACGGAAGAAGTCATCCCGATTCGGGTGGACGTTCCCGAAACCGGACCGGCACAGGTGGGCAGCGATGGCGGTGCGATCGGGTCTGTCGATGGTGCTTTAGTGACGATTGCCCCCGAATCTCTCTCAGAAGAGATTACAGTGAATATCGAGCAGATTGCCGACAACGAGATTTCTCTGCCCCTACCGGAGCAATTTGAATTGGCGGGGAGCTTTACGCTAGATGTGGGAGACGATCCCCTCGCCGTCCCTGCTCAAGTTGCCATTCCCGCTTCAGAAGGACAATTCGACCCCGGTACAGAAGTATTCTTCCTGCGGAAGGTAGAATTGCCCGACGAAAACGGGGTATTGAGTCCGATCTGGATGTTGGAAGATTCCGGAACAATCGGGGAAGATGGCACGATCCGCACCTCATCGCCCCCTTGGCAGGGAGTCAAGCAAACCGGAGAATACGCGATCGCCGTCCCGAAAGTCGAGTATCAAGTCTACGAACCCCGATTGGATATCAATTACGTCATTGCTGGCGGGGTGCTGGGTTTTGTCGCCTTCAGTCACGGTTTGGCCTCGGCGTTGTTGCAACCTACTGCTCTAGGCAAACTGAAAAATTTAGGAGAGGATACCATAGACGATGACTCGTTGCTCGTACGGGGATTAAAGCTGTACAAAGGAGCGATGCTGGCACTTCTCGAAGGAGATGCCTCTCACTCTACTGAAATCGAAACCTCGATCGATTTACTGGCAATTCCCACGATAGGACTGCCTTACAAAACCGAAGCCGATGTCAGTCTCAACTTGCAGCAACTCGACGATGGGGAAATTCCCAGCGTCACCCTAGAAACGCCAGACTTGCCCGACTTTGACGATCCCACCCCCATCGTGGAAAAAGTCGAGCTTCAGTTCGATCCCAATTACGGACGGGTGGTTTACCTCGAAATTGCTAACTTTGACGGTTCGTTAAGCGAACTCTCCACCAACTATCACTTTGGAGGCAAAGTCTATGAAGGAGAGATTTTGCCGGGGTTAAGCGAACTGGATGGAGAGAACAAAAAAGCTCGCATTGCCACCATTGCTGATGGCGTTCCCTTCAGCGAATCGAAGATATCCCTAGAACGAACAATTCGCAATCCCTACTTAAATCTGGACGCAACCGCCGCAACCGACCCCATTGCCATCCCCACAGAAACGAGCTTTGAATACGCCCTGATTCCCCAATTCCACAGCGATGCCGTCAGCGTCATCAACGCCCTCGACCCCGATCGCCTTGTTGCCAGTGGCGGCAGTCAAGACTTACTCTTGGCCAATATCCCCGTGGGTAATGAAGGCGAACAAAGCAATCCTAAAGCGATCGCCGTGACGGGGAATGGGTCGCGAGCCTACGTCACCTTAGAAACGGCGGGAAGCGTGGCGGTTATCGGGGTCAACGACTTCAAGCAATTGGAAGTCATCGATTTGCCTCCTGGAGCCACTCCCGGTGCGATCGCCATCCCTCCCCACGACCAATACGCCTACATCGCCGATGCAGAGAAAGGGTCAATCTATATTCTCGATATCAATCCCACCTCTGGACAATACAATCAGGTTATCGATACGATTATCGTCGGAGATGCCCTCAAAGGGATAAACGACCTTGCTTTTAGCAACGACGGCAAGCGGCTCTTTGCCACTGTTCCCGAACCCCGCAATAGTCAAGACGGGAAAGGCAAAATCCTCGTCTTCAATACAGATTTAGAAGATCGTCCCGTCAGTTTCAACAACAACCCCCGTCAGTGGCATCAACAAATCGGAGCAATAGAAACGGAAATCGGCTTAGAAAGCATCGCCTCCACTCCCGATGCCGAGAAAATGACCTTCACCACCAGCAAGCAAGACTTCAAAGGCTATGGAGTCGTGAGCATAACCAACAACAACCCCCTCGCCTTCGCTGCGGAAACAAACTATAGTGCCATGGGATTGGGGTATGCCACCGACTACTTCGATGTTAACGAAGTCGTAGCATCAGAAGTGATTTACCACGAAGGTACCCAAACCCATTATGCCTTCGTCGTCGGACGCAACGAACGGCTGAAAGGAAAAGGATTCCCCAGCATCGACGCACCGGGAGCCGGCAGCAATATCGGCATCATCAAAGATGCTCTCAGCGACAACCCGAAACTGGTGGGAGCAACCCGACCTATCCCCGATGGAGCCGCCAGCGATCTATCTCTCTCCAGTGACGGGAAGTTTCTCTATGCTACTTATCCCGGTGTAGAAAGTACCTTTGTCTTTGATGTCGAAGAAGCGATCGCCACGGTCAATGCCTATCCAGAAGACCTCTTAGAAAGCCGTCCGATAGATGACATCAACCCCAACATCAGCATTGCCGCCGACCTAGAACGCTTAGAAGATGGTACCTATGGAGTCCCCGAAGGCTCAAACAAAGCCCCCATCTCCCAAGGAGGAAGCGGACCGATAAGCGTCACCATGGCAGCAAAACGACCCGTCCTCAGTAGAGAAGTAGAGAACACCGATAGCACCCATCCCTCCCTAACTTGGAAATTTGAGGAAATGGGAGAACGGTGGCAAAACCTGCAAAGTCTGGATGTCTTCGTCAGCACCTTCCCCGAAGGCGAAGGACTCTTCCCGTGGGAACACCTTTCGGATTTAAGCGATCCATCCTTCTTACCCGACCTAAGTGAAGACCAGAAGCGAGCATTATTAACAAAACGATGGAAAGGTTACGACGACTTCAACCCCGGTCGCATCCTGACAGCGAGTTGGCATCCGCAAACGCAAACATGGGTGGGTTACGATGGTCAGAGCGAGCTATCTCTACCCGAAGGAGCAACAGCCAATAGCGACTTACAAGATTTGCAGAATTACATTACCCAGAACTTTATGAACCAAGATAAGCCCTTGGTGATTCTACCGGAATGGGCGACGGGAGGAGAATCAAAGGTAGCGGATACGGGTTTCTCGGAAGCGGCGGCGGATGCGTTCTATGCGTCTTTAGTGAGTCTCGACCAGTTATTGGGAGGAGATGTAGGAGAGCGAGAGAATGGGGAGGTGGTGCGCTTATATGACGATGAAGGGGATTTGATTCGCCAGCATGGAGCCATTTTTGATTCCCCCTTGCATTTCATCGGTCATAGTCGGGGGACGGTGGTGAATAGCGAGATCATTCAACGGTTGGGGACGGATTTCCCAGAAGCAGGAGGCAAGCAAGAATCGGGAGAACGAGATTTGCAGATGACCACCCTCGATCCTCACGATTTCCGTCAGGAGAGTTTGCGGTTGCCCCTTTTAGATTATCGGGATTTCTACGAACCGGAAGTGCGGGTGTGGGAGAATGTGACTTTTGCGGACAATTATTATCAGACGGTAGGACGAGGATTGACTCCCAATGGTCGGGAGATTGAAGAGGCAGATGTGAATATGTCTTTCAATGGCTTGCCGGGGTTTGAGGGAGATTTATTAGGGGTAGGACGACCTCATTTAAGGATATTGGATTGGTATGCCGGGACGATGGATTTGGATTTGGAGGAGGTGTCTCACGAATACTGGGATTTACCGGGTCAAAGGCCTCTAGAAGCGGGTCGGGTATATGACCAGTTGGGAGAGGAGTCGGTGGAGGATTTATTAGCGGGAGCAATACCGGATGAGATGTATTGGTACAATGCAGGGGGTTCTTCGGAAGGAATTGGCACGGGTTGGTTCTATTCGGTTCAGGGGAGTGGCGATCGTCCTTTGTTGGCGGAGCCGCAACGCACGGAGGTGAGTTTTGATAATACTCATGAGGGTGTGGTACGGGGTGACGATCCCATTCCGGCAATCTTTAATGGCAATTTTGATGTGGGGTTGAGTGACGATCCTGATGCTCCGGTTCCTGGTTGGTCTTTTCATGCTCGGAGTGGGTTTGATGCTGCTACACCTCCGCCTCCTAATGGAGTTCAGTCTGCTTCTAGTAATCCCGATGATATTCAAGAAGAAAATTTTGAATTTGAATCGTTAAGACAAAATGTCTTGCTAGGAATGAATACATACGAGCCACTCGAAAACTACCGAAAAAAATTAGGATTGGATATCTCGGAAAAAGACTTTGAGAAACAAGACAAGGCTTTATTCTTACAATCAGATACCGGGCCAGTAAAAACCAATTCTAAAAAATATAACGAAGGGGTTTTACGATTCGATCTTTTTTCCGAAGAAAAGCAACCTGCTGGAGAGCTAAAAGTATCTATTGAATATACAACGAAAGCAAGCTTTAAAGGCGGAGTTATCACTCCACCCAAAACAGTTACAGAAGAATTAGGCAAAATTCAATTGAGTCCAGCACGAAATAATAGTACAAATGCCACGGAGCGAAAAAATGATCTTTATCGGTTAGGATATGGAATTAATAGTGGAGATAATGGCAATCATGGGTTTGAAACATTCCATCTTCCTTTAGCAGATAAATATAAAGGAAATGTAGTTTCTTTTATCTTTGAAACGCAGGCGGCTGGAGGCAAACAACCTACCCCACTCCTCCTCGACAATGTTGCAATTCAAAGCAAAAATCTCAAACTTGGTAATCCCACTAAGGCAAAATATACAGAGAAACCTTACAAAGAAGCAGAAAATAAAATTCGCCAAAATCTTCTCCTAGAAAAACCTCAGTATGTAGTTTCATACAATGCAGAAACAGGAATTCCCAACTGGGTGAGTTGGGAACTTAACGAAACTTGGCTTGGAGATACCACACGTCCCTCTGGCATACATTTTGTTGTCGATAAGACACTGCCTCAAGAAACACTCTCTGATGGTACAATTCGTCCCGGATGGACTGAGGTTAGCACTGAAAACTATGAAGGTAAAGGTTACGATCAAGGACATCTTACTGCTAGTGGAGATCGAAGTAGAAACCTAAAAGATATGTTTCTAACTTTTTTGGGGACGAACATTGTTCCACAGTCTGTCGATAATAATCGTTTTATTACTGGTTCTAATAAGAATCCAACGCAAGCATCAGCATGGAATAATATTGAAAATATGGGCAGAGACCTTGCTCAACGAGGTAAGGAACTATATGTTGTCGCAGGAGGTCTAAGTAACAGGCGAAAAGAAGAAAATATCAGCAATATGCTCCCTATTGACGGTTCTACCAAGCCAAATGAATTGAAATTTAAACATCCTAATAATCCTAGCTCTACCAAAAACCGAGAGCTATATATTCCTCGATTTACTTGGAAAACAATGCTTGCTGTAGATTCTCCGAGTATGCTAATTGAGGATGTTAACGCGCAAAATGCAAAAATCTATACTTTTCTAACACCCAATACTCCTGAACCACCTAAATCTACTAACTGGAGCGAGGGTATTCAGCATCCATTTGAAGATGAAAATATGAAGTTCGCAGGAAAAACAGTTAGTGAGTGGTTAAATTTAAAAGGTCAGTTTGAGAAAATAACAAGTATCGAGCAGTGGCGCTCCCCTAACACTTGGCGAATTAGCGTAGATCAATTAGAGTATTTATTGAAAAGTAATACAGATCAGCATTTCCAATCATTTAAGGATAAATGGGATATATTTTCAAAACTTCCCACAAATTCTCAAAATACGCTCGAGCAAGGGATTCATCAGCTTCCTCAGTATATGCTCGATAATGGAACTCCTCAATCTTATACTTTCTATGATACTCCTACACCAACACAACTTTAGCCATCATCTACAGATTCTAGATAACCAGTACGTAGACTTCCATCTGGCATCATTGTATCGCGCAAAATAGCTCGATTACAAAGAGTTCCTTCTAACCCAATAGCTTCTCTAAGATTAGCTCTAGTCAAATTAGCACCATACAATCTTGTCCACCCTCCAAGCCTCACTTTTGTTAGATTAGCTTCGCTTAGATCGGCATCGCATAAAGAAGTATTCCTCAAACTTGCTTGACTTAAGTTGGCTTTCACTAGACTTGATTCTGTTAGATCGGCATAGTCGAGCTTAGTCATACTCAAATTTGCACCGCTTAAATCTGAGTACTTCAAATTGACATAACTCAAATCAATACCACTGAGATCGACTCCACTCAAATCCAAGCAGTTAAAATTGCTTTCCCCTAAAACAATTTGATTTAATAGTTCACTGCCTTCCATTCGATGGATTTTACTTCTAATACTCCCATCTGGCATCTTCAAAACATCTTTTAGTTTTGCATATTCAAAATGGTTTGAACTCAGAATAACATCGGTAAGTTTAGCTTGTTTCAAATTCATATTGGTCAATTCAGCTTTATCAAAACTTACTTCAGTTAATTTTGCTTGATTTAAGTCTATATTTGTTATCAGGCTATTATTAAATTCAACTTGACTCAAGCTAGCTTGACTAAGATTTAGATTAGTTATTGTATTACCTAAAAATTTAACCTTACTTAATTTTGCTTGATTTAAGTTTATATTCTCTAAGTAAGTACACACCCATCTTACCTCATACAAAGTAGCTTGGTTCAGATTGATATTTGTCGAAACATTTGGAAACAGGGCAATTCCACATAAGTAAACATTTCTATCGTCAAAAACGACATCTTTTAAATAAGAATTACTAAAATCTATATTATTTAACTTTGCTCTAATAAAAGAAGTTAATTCTATGTTGCACAAACTAAAATCAGATCTTTTCATATTAGCACGCTCGAAATTAGTAAAGGAGAAACTATCCGAATTAAAGTTTGCTTCTCGGAAAGTTGCTCCTTCTAAATTGGCTTTCCGAAAATTTGTTTCTCCTAAATTGGCTCTCTGAAAATTGACTCCTCTCAAATCTGCTTCTTCCAATATCGTTCCTTGCAATTGTGTTTCCGATAAATTCGCATTTTCTAGGTTCGCTTTCGTTAAAACTGTTCCTTTTAACTGCGCTTTCCTTAGATCGCACTCAGCTAAATTGACATTTTCTAGATTTGCTCTGCTCAGATTAGCTTCCCTCAATTGAACTCCTCTTAAATCTGCATTTTGCAGATCCGCTTCCCTCAAATCTATCTCCGTAAAATCTCTTTCTCCGGCGGCATAGCGTTCTAAGAATTCTCGTGCATCCATTGTTTTGTAAATCCACAACAATATTCAAAGTATACAATTCATCAGTTTCAACAACAACGCTCGCCTCTGGCACCAACAAATCAGAGCAGGGCAAAACCTGCAAAGTCTGGATGTCTTCGTTAGCACCTTCCCAGAAGGAGAAGGACTCTTCCCCTGGGAACAACTTTCAGATTTAAGCGATCCATCCTTCTTACCCGACCTAAGTGACGACCAGAAGCGACAGTCATTTGACCCTACCCCAAGAAGCCGCATTGACCAACGGACAAGAGTATTATTGGGGCATTCGGGCGGTGAACGAGCGAGGAGAAGTAGAAACCTTTACGGGAGATTTCAATACTCGTGTATCGACCCCTGTAGGCTGGGAATCTCCCTTTAGCAGCGTCACCGTTCTCACTCACGGATTTTCCTTCCTCTACGACGACACCGGCATTAGCGACAGTTTCCGGAAGATGGCCAAAGCCATAGCCGAGACCAGTGGCAAAGGAGAAGACGAACGCGGATTAATCCTGCGCTATCACAAAGAGACAGGGTATTGGGTACCCATGACCCCAGAAGGAGATTTTGTCTCCATTGCCGACAATGGTGGAACTCGCAAACTCAAACCCAGCGATGAAAACTATTTACAAGATTTGCAGACATACATGACTCAGAACTTTATCAACCAAGATAAACCCTTGGTGATTTTACCGGAATGGGCAACAGGAGGAGAATCAAAAGTAGCGGATACAGGCTTCTCGGAAGCGGCGGCAGATGCGTTCTATGCGTCTTTAGTGAGTCTCGACCAATTATTGGGAGGCGATGTGGGAGAGCGAGAAAATGGAGAAGTAACGCACCTATACGATGAAGAAGGAGATTTGATTCGCAAACATGGAGCCATTTTCGATTCCCCCTTGCACTTCATCGGTCACAGTCGGGGGACAGTGGTGAATAGCGAGATCATTCAACGTTTGGGAACAGATTTCCCAGAAGCAGGAGGAAAGCAAGAATCGGGAGAGCGAGATTTGCAGATGACCACCCTCGATCCCCACGATTTCCGTCAGGAGAGTTTGCGGTTGCCGCTTTTGGATTATCGAGATTTCTACGAACCGGAAGTTCGGGTGTGGGAGAATGTGACCTTTGCGGACAATTATTATCAAACAGTAGGACGAGGATTGACTCCCAATGGTCGAGAGATTGAAGAGGCAGATATGAATATGTCTTTCAATGGCTTACCGGGGTTTGAGGGAGATTTATTAGGGGTAGGACGACCTCATTTAAGGATATTGGATTGGTATGCCGGGACGATGGATTTGGATTTGGAGGAGGTGTCTCACGAATACTGGGATTTACCGGGGAAAAAGGCTTTAGAAGCGGGTCGGGTGTACGATCAGTTGGGAGAGGAGTCGGTGGAGGATTTATTAGCGGGAGCAATACCGGATGAGATGTATTGGTACAATGCAGGGGGTTCTTCGGAAGGGATCGGGACGGGTTGGTTCTATTCGGTTCAAGGGGGTGGCGAGCGACCTTTGTTGGCGGAGCCGCAGCGCACGGAGGTGAGTTTTGATAATACTCATGAGGATGTGGTACGGGGAGATTATCCGATATCGACGGTGTTTAATGGTAGTTTTGATGTGGGGTTGAGTGACGATCCTGATGCTCCCGTTCCCGGTTGGTCTTTTCATAATGGTGGGGTGGCTTCTTCTGATAATCCCCAACCCCCTGATATTGTTGAGGCGAATTCTTCTAATCCTCCTCCTCCTAATTCTCCTGTTCCTAATGATGATTTTAGCGTTACAAAGATAGAAAATATCATCAATTCAAGCAAGGGGAGTGGTGCGATCGCTGGGACTTTTGAGGAATTTAACAACATCAAACAGAATAGCAATCAAGTTTTAGTTTTACAAGGCGATGGCTCGACAGCAACACATAATAGTTTTGTGATTCCTGATTGGGGGAATTTACAATTTGAAGTTTTTGCCCCTTTCAAAGAAAATGTTCCCAGAACCGGACAGTTAGAAGTCACTTTAACTGTAGACGCTTTTCCAGACAAAGCTAAGAACGATCCATCAAGATATATAGAAATACCGAGAACTATCGATTTAGCCAATCCGGCACGAGGACTAAGAGATGAACGCGATACCCAGGATGTAGATATTGTTGCTGATATCATTATGGGTAATCGAGACAAAATTGGATTTGGTCAAGCAGGATTTGAAACTTTCCAGATTCCCTTTCAATTTGAACAACCCGAAAATTTAATATCGATATTAGGAAAATCGGCAACTTTAGAGTTTAAATTAAATACGGCAGACGGCAATAAAACTCCAGTCTTCATAGATAACGTTACCTTTAAAAGCAAACATCTCGACCTTGGCAATCCAACTAATGCTCGCTGGGATACAGTGCGAGAAACCAATCCAAATTTGCTCATTGAAAGACCCGGTTATGTAGTTTCTTATAACACAGAAACAAAAAATCCCAATTGGGTTAGTTGGGAACTCAATCGATCTTGGGTCAATAAATCTTATGGTCGAGAAAGATCGGGATCGCAGTTTATTGCAGATCCTTTTCTTTCAACCGACTTTTTGCTCGATACATGGCCTCAAGTTGATGGCACCATATTTGATAATCCCTTACCTGGAATGGATCGAGGACATTTAATTCCCGATCTCCAAAGAAACAGAACCCCCAAGGATGCCCTAGAAACTTATATTGGCACAAACTTAATCGTAAGCATTCAGGTCTTGGGGTTGCATTAAAACCGATTTCGTGCATTTCAATGGCAAAAAAGCAAAGATTGTATCTAAAAATACCAAACTACCTCTAAGCGATCGCTTTGTATTGACAAATACACAGAAAATTGATATTGTCAACCCCAGCACCTGAATAGTTACACTTAATCCCCCAAGCAATAGATAATAACAGGTTTAAAGCTCCCATTTGGCACTCTGCTTGGCAGACAATTGAATCTAATCATTACAATAATGCTTACAATATTAATAATGATGGAAGCAAAAATAATTTGTATATTATTGCTGGAGCATTTGGTAATGATTGGAGTAATCGTGAAAAATCTCGTGCTCCCAGAATGCCGAGAGGGACTACAGACCTTCAGAACTTCCAAGATAATAACATTCATGTTCCTGAATGGACGTGGAAAGTTGCCGTAATTACAAATTCAGTCGATGCAGACATTACAACGGAAACTACAAAAACATACGCCTATCTCACACCTAATATACCAGAACCCCATGAGGCCAATGAAAACGACCCATGGCCACAAGATGGTGTGGAACATCCATTTAAAGCATTTCTTAATTTGTCAACTCGCGGTAATATCATGACACCTCAAGACTGGAGAAAACCGAGTACTTGGCAACTGACAGTAGCAGAACTCCAAAATATTCTTAATGCTCACTGGTATTATGAAGATTTTGAATTTGATTTTCTCTCAGAGCTTGATGATAATCTTGTAAACAATTTAACCCAACAGTTAAATAGAACTTAATAAACCCTTTAATTGTTTTTCAAAGCTCCTTATTATCAAAATCTACATCCTAGAAAAAAATTCTCCATTTTCTAAGATTACGTTGTGATAAATTACAATATCTTCCGCCGAACAATCCCAGTTGGCTTCCTCAAAATTACATTCAATAAAACTTGTTGATGTTACTGTACCCACTGCGTGTGATTGCCTCATATCTACATAAATAAAATAAGCAAAACTGAAATCACAGCCATAATCATAATAGCGACCGATATTTCCGTCAATATGTTCAAACTTAGTTTTTTTCAGATTACAATGAATAAACTTGGCACTACCGAAATAAGAATCAATTAAATTTGCACTACCTAAATCTACATAGTTAAAATATGCTTTTCTGAAATTAATCTTTCTGAGTTCAACGTCTCTGAGATCGGCATAGTGAAGAATAATTCCAGAAAAATCTCTTTCTCCTTCAGCATAACGTCTTAAAAATTCCTCTGCACCAATCGCTAAATCATCATTCCTCATACTTCCATCTGGCATAATTGTATGAGCAAATCTTGCTTCATAATTCGTGTATCCAAATTCAGACCCCATATAAATATCTGTTAAATTAACATTCGTTAAATTCGCGCCAATGAATCTCGTATAGCTTAAATCTGCACCTGTTAAATCTGCATCTGTTAAATCCACATTTATTAAACTAGCAGAGTCAAGTTTCGCATCTCTCAGATTAGCACCTCTTAGATTTGAATTTATCAATTTACAATTAAAAAATTTAGCTCTTTGCAAATTTATCTTCTCTAAATTGGCATTGGTGATAATACAATCCGTTAAATCCGTCCCTATACAATTGGTACGACTGAGATCGATATCCAGTAAAAATCTGCTATTTCGTATACGTGGACGACAGCCAGAAAAATTCCGTTCTCCAGCCTCATATCTTTGACGAAAATCTTCTGAACTTATCAAGTCTATTTTCTCAACCCGCTTAATAAAATCTTCTCTAGATTCTACAATTCGATTAATTTCCGTCTTTCCTCGCTCGTTACTCATCATTGTCCCATCCGGCACGATCGTCTCATAAAGAATCGCATCATCCAACTCAGCCCCTTGGCTGTCTGTTAGATTAGCATCCGTCAAATTCGCTTCTCTCAATCGAGTCCGAGACAAATTGGCTCGAGTCATATTGGCTGCGATCGCCACAGCACGATCCAAACGACTAAAATACAAACTGATTCCCCGCATATCAGCACCGCTCAAATCCGCACAATATAACTCACAGATATCTAATTTAGAATTCTTGAGATTGGCACGGCAGAAATTTGTATATTCTGCATTAGTCTCGAATAAATTCGCTTCTTCCAAATTAGCATCGCAGAAGTTCGCACGAATAATCGTCGCTTGTCTCAAACTTGCTTTTTTGAGATTGGTTCTTTTGAGGATTGCACGACTTAAAGAAGTCCGAAATAAGACAGCCTCCGAGAGATTGGCATCACTCAAGTCAGCAAAAGTCATTAACGCTGTTTCCAGATTGGCTCCTTGTAAATTTGCTTCCCGTAAATCAACACCATCTAAACGAACTTGAGTCAGATTGGCGTGACTTAAATTAATTCCCCTCAAAATTGCTCCCCCAACTGGATAATCATTTTCATCCCCAAATCCATCCCCAGTCCAGACTGCACCACTGAGATTCTCTTTACTCAAATCCACCCCAGAAAAGTCTCTTTCTCCTGCTTCATAGCGCTCTAATAATTCTTTAGCTTTCATGGTTTTGAGAACTCACAGCAACATTCAAATTATACAATTCATCAGCAGTACCTTTATATTTGATGTCGAAGAAGCGATCGCCTTTCTCAAAATCAGGATAAAGAATCAAGATCGATGTCTAATTTTTGCAGTTTGACTTTCAACTGTTGGAGTTCGGATTTTTTTCTTGTTGTTCTGGATCGCGTTGGTTTTCAGCTAAAGTCGCTCGTTGTTGCTGACGATCTGCTATTTCTAATGCGCGATCGCGTTGTTCGATCTCTTCAACAAAATCAATAAAGCCAACTTTCCCTCATGGGTCGTAAAATCCAATCTCCAAAAGAAGAACAGTTGAAGCAAAGCGATCGCCTTCATCCCTAAAACCCATTTTGTGAAATAATACCCCTCGTATCGATATAGAATTCCCCCAACTTCTCCCATGAGTCCAACCCTCGCCATCCAAGAACTCGCGATCGCCATTGCCGCCCCCGACTCCAACCCCATTCTCCTCACCCCTACCTTCCTCAAAGGAAGCGGCATCGTCCCTCAAGATTGGGAACTCGCCCGCCAACCTCGCCTCACCCCTCAAATGGCACAAGTCGCCTTCACCAACGGCATTAACCTCATCACCCAAGCCGGCACCATGACCTTTCTCGAATCCTTAAGCGGCAAAAACCCTCCCACCGATCCGAAAATCCCCGACCTCGCCCAAAAATACATCAACGCCCTGCCCCAACTCGACTATCGCGCCGCAGCCATCAACCCTCGCAGCTTCCTCACCTTCCCCGATGCAGGAGACGATGCTGCCCGCAACTACATCAAAGCCCTCTTTGCCCCCGCCCCGTGGCAGAATGCCGGCAGCGAACCCATGAAAGCCAATCTTAACCTCACCTACACTCTAGAAAACCGCAAATTCAACCTCACCCTCAGCGAAGTGAAATTGCAGCGAGACGAAGAAGACCCACAGATGGCTGTACTATTCTCCGGTAACTTTCCCAACCCTCTCGAAGGAGAAAGCAACGGTGAAAAACTCGAACAATTGCAGCAGGCGATCGCTCAATGGCAACAAAATTGGGACAGCTATCGCCATCTCCTCGGACAATTCTTGGGTGAGTGAGGAGGAATTGACGGGTAACTGAAAATGAGCTACGAGAATCTGGGCTAATGCTAAAAAAGCTGTCACGGAGTGCCAACACACCTGAAACCCACTCATACCGGGAACTCACGATGACGCGATCGCAATTCTATCGGGTTTCCTTTGCTTAAAGGACGACAAATTGCTGTAAAGATGCAACCTGCTATCTCTCTCAGAATTGATAAGGTTAACGAAGAAAGATGGTGTTTGAGCTATGCGAGCTCTAAAAATCGAATCAGATCGTCGTTCAAAAGCTAATGTAATTCAAGATTTAGCTTTTTTTTCGTCATTCTCATTTTTTTGTTTATTCTCTTTGCTGAGTGCATATACACACAAGTCTTCAAATGAAACATTATTCTCTTGTGCAATTTTATATAACTTTTGGAAACTATCCATAACGTCAGAGGGAATTGTGCCTCCTCGCTCTTCTTTCAACCAAGCAGCTTGGTATTTCAGAGGATGACTGCCTGGCACAGGATTGCCAATGTAAGCGTGAAAGGGGGCTTTTTGTCCACCAAAATCACATGGGATAGTAAATCTCTTCATATCGAATCATCCTTACTAACTTGTTTGGAGCGTTTACCCAAATTTGTGATACCACTGAGCTGAGTCACGATTTCATAAAATATCACATCCAATTGCCCTTTGTATTCAATTTGATAATCACAATTTGTAAATGATCCCGCTTTATTAAGAAAAAGATAAACATCTTGTTTTGAGCGATCGTCATCAATAGCTTCCACAAACGCTTCAATAATTTCTTCTCGTAAGCTAGGTGGAGTATACATATTTCTCGCGACAGATACTAACATCCTTGCCGTTACAAATCCAATAGCAGGACTTGGATTTAATAAATCTTCAAATAATTCTCTCAATAAATCTAGATCGATTTCACGATAGCGGTCTACAGTTTGAATTACTACATCCTGTACTGCAACAACATCTTGTAAGCCAGCTTTCAAGGCAAAAATAGTTTCTTCAGTTACGTCATAAAAATAACTGAGTAAAATCAAAGCGGATTGCCTACCGGGAAAAGTGTTATGGTATTGAACTGCTTCTGAGAGTCTTACTTTAAGTGTAGAAGAATTGGTAGCTTTCTTATAAAAAGTATTCGGCAAACGTTCTGCACAAGCTGCCACAACACCCAGAATATCTCCTATCATAAGATAATTTAAGTCGTCCCAAGATTTAAAGAGCCCTTCTTGCAACTTTTGCTCTAACCAATCAATCAAAATTTCTAGGAGATATGGCTTCTCTTCGACAAGTATAGATGCAGACTCAATACGCTTATAAAATGCTTGGTTAACTAGATGAAGCTTTCCCACAGAGGCAAGTATCTTTCGCACAGTATCAGAATCTTCATTTTCTTGTAAGACTGTCAAAATATTTTGTCGCTTTGTGAAAAAATTTTCCTCAGCTAAATCTATGTTAGCAATTGTTTTGGGGCTATTTTTTAATCTTTCCCAAGCCCAAGATGCTGTTGTATTTATTTCTCCTAACTTAGTTGCATACCATTGGACTAAAGGTGCAGTTAATCTAAAGCTCTTGGCTTGATTCCAAGAATCTAGAGAATCAACAATTTTCTGAAAGCGAGAAGCTGCTTGGGGATATCGATTCAAGAATTTACGCACAAGCACAAGAGTCTCTACTTTCTTTCTCTCATCAGATATTTTCTCTATATCATTTAAAGCAGTTAGAAATAAGTTTAATCCTTCTTTAAGAGGAAAGCTGTTTGCTAGTCGAGTATAAGCTCTTGCACGATTCTCAGAATCAGAAATTTTACCTGCTACTCGAATTGCTTGTTGAAGCCATTGAAACTTTGAAGTCAAGGGATCGATTTGTGCAAGTTGCTCAAAAGCCCATTCTTGTTGGCTAGAATCTTCAATAATCAATGCTACTTCTCGAGCACTAGCAATCAAATCGTCAATTTCAGGTTTGAAATCTAATGGCGAAGCAAAGGTTTCCCAAAAGTTGAGGCGCATCCCAGATAATTCATCTGATTCGACTGATATTAAGATATTTAAAAATGGAAAATACTGTCTTAATCTTAAGTATCCACGAAATCGAAGATATGGATCGTCAATTGTCTGAATTGCTTGAAACAAAGTATTTTCTGGATATAAATTTTCAAGTAGATCATCTGATTTATTTTGTAAATGAGTAAGCACTTCAATTGTTTCAGTGCGAGTTTGGAATTGATTGGACAAACTACCTACAGCAATAATAATAGCTTCGTCTAGCAAACCATATTCATGTAATAAAGGTGCAAGCTGCTGAAGAGCCCAACCTCGAAAGAAATCAAAAGAGTCAGGAATAGCTATTAAGGAATCAAGAGCAGTTGCTAAAATATCGATTTTTTTAATTGCACGAGGTGGAATTTCTTCTAATGACCAACCAATATGCTTGTCCCATTGGCCATTTGTACTTTTGTAAACATTTGCTAGCGATTGAGCGAGCTTAATAGGAGGTTGTGATAATTGATAACCACCTGTATCCAATACAACAGCCATATTATAAATTGGATCTTCATTTGCTCCAGAAAAATAATATTGTAAGGCTTCTGCTAGTATCACCGGTTT
>NZ_JAYGHV010000399.1:0-24476 GCF_034932145.1 Spirulina sp. 06S082
TTTTTTGTGGTAGACAATCGCACGGATGAGATTCTCTATTTCAACCGTCGCTTCTGCGAAATTTGGGGACTCCAACATCGTGTTGAACAGATGCAACGGGGAGAATTAAAAAATAATGATATCATTCCCGATTGCATTCCTTTAATTGCCAATTTACCCGCCTTTATTGAATCCTGTAAACCTCTACAGAATGAAGCCAATCGCACCATCGTCGAAGACGAAATTGAATTCACCGACGGACGCACCATTCGCCGTTTTTCCGCCCAAATTCGCAACGAAGGCGATCGCTATTTTGGTCGTCTCTATTTGTTTGAGGATATTACCCCCCGCAAACAAGCCGAAGCTGCCCTCGAACACCGCATGGCGATCGAAGCCTTAATCACCAGTATTTCCACGCAATTTATTAACCTTGATGCCAACGAGATCGATCGCGGCATTAACGACGCACTACAGCAAATCGGTGAATTTGGCAAAGTCGATCGCGCTTACCTATTCCAAATCTCCAAGGATGGCGAAACAATTAGCAATACCCATGAATGGTGTAGTGCAGGAATATCGACTGCAATGGACACCTTACAAAATATTTCCGTTGCTTCCACTCCTTGGCTGATTGGCAAACTGCGACAATTTGAAGTTATTTACGTCCCAGATGTTAGAGATCTCCCTCCTGAAGCCAAAGCCGAACAAGCAATCTTAGAGCCTCAAGAGATTCAATCTCTACTCTGCGTACCGATGTCCTATCGAGGCAAATTTGTCGGTTTTGTTGGCTTTGATGCTGTGCGCGATCGCAAAAGATGGACGACAGCCAGCATGAATGTCCTGCGGTTAGTGGGAGAAATTTTTACCAATGCCTTAGAACGAAAGCGAGTAGAAGAAGCCCTACAATTGACAAAATTTGCCGTGGATCGTGCCACTGATGCGATTTTCCGCATTGATAGCCAAGGCAATTTTTCTTACGTTAATCAAGCTGCTTGTCAGTCTTTAGATTATTCCTCAGAAGAATTATTGAAGTTAAATATTAGCGATATCGATCCCAATTTGCCGGTAAAAATGTTTAGCGAGTATTGGCGGAGAATTAAAGATACAGGATATTTGATTTTTGAGAGTATTCATTGCACCAAAGACGATCGCACGTTCCCCGTGGAAATGAGTGCCAATTATCTTGAATTTAAAGGAGAAGAATTTTGTTTTTGTTTCGTGCGGGATATTAGCGAACGACAAGCCGCCCGACGCGATCGCCAACAGGCTGATATCGTCCTCAAAGAGTCGGAAGAAAAATATCGCAACCTTCAAGAAACCTTCAGCGATGCGATTTTGCTTGCCGATTTAGAGGGGAATTTGCTGGAAGCCAATCGCAAAGCCGAAGAACTTTTAGGCTATAGCAAAGCAGAATTGTCCCAGATGCACTTTAGCCAAATTCACCCCCCCGAAGAACTGCCCAGGGCGATCGCCAATTTTCAGAAAGATGTCCTTACCAAAAGTTCCAGTTATTTTGCAGATACTCTCGTTGTCACCAAAGACGGGCAGCGTATCTCTGTTGATATTAGTAGCAATTTTAGCAAAGTGGGCGGAAAATGGCTCATTCAGGGGGTTTTCTACAACATTACCGAGCGCAAGCAAGCGGAAGCCAAAATTCAGTATCGCTTATCCCTGGAACGGCTCATCGCCACTATTTCCAGCCAATTTATTAATCTTGAAAGCGAAGAGGTCGATTTCGGAATTCAAAACGCCCTGCAACAAGTTGGCAAATTTGCAGGAGTCGATCGCTGTTACGTCTTTGCGATCGATACTGAAGGGCAAACCATGAGAAATCTTTACGAATGGTGCACCCCAGGGGTTCAATCCCATCGCGCCACAGGAGAAGATGTCCCCTTAAGCGTTTATCCGTGGTTTATCGAGCAAATTCAGCGCTTTGAAGTGGTGAATGTTCCTCGGCTGGGAGATATGCCTCCGGAAGCTGGGTTTGAGAAAGAATGCCTCGAAGCTCAATCCGTTCTTTCTATGCTCAATGTTCCCATGCTCGTGCGAGGCAAACTATTAGGATTTATGGGCTTTGATGCCGTCCATCGCGAAAAACAATGGAATGCGGACGATATTGGCTTGCTGCGGATTATCGGTGAAATCTTTGCCCATACTGTAGAACGCCAACGGGCAGAACTGCAAGTCCGAGAGAGCGAAGAACGCTTCCGTCAACTAGCGGAAAATATTGCCAGCGTTTTTTGGATGACAGATCCGGCAAAACAGGAAATGATTTATGTTTCTCCAGCTTACCAAAGCATTTGGGGACGTGCCTGCGAAGAAGCGTATACTAACCCTCTCTCTTTTATAGAAGCTATTCATGCTGACGATCGCGATCGCGTCATTGCTGCTTTTCCCCAACAAATATGCGGCAAATACGACGAAGAATATCGCATACTTCGGCCCGATGGAGAAATCCGTTGGATCCGCGATCGCGCTTTCCCCATTTGCAACAAATCTGGCGAGGTTTATCGCGTTGCAGGGGTCGCCGAAGATATCAGCGATCGCAAGCGTTCTGACGCAGCCTTAATGGCGATCGCAGAAGGAACCGCCGCTCAAATCGGCAGTGAATTTTTCCGCTCCTTAGTTCGCCATTTAGCCGAAGTTCTGCAAGTTCGCTATGCCTTTATTACCCAATGTATCGACCCCGAAAAAACCCGAGTTCGTACCTTAGCCTTTTGGCAAGGGCAAGATTTTGGCGATAACTTTGAATATGATCTCGTGAACACCCCTTGCGAGAAGGCGATTCATGGAAAAGTTTGCCTTTATCCTCGCAATATTCAAACATTGTTCCCCAAAGACAAAGACCTCGTAACTCTTGACGTTGAGAGTTACTCAGCTATCCCCCTCAACGATTCTGGGGGCAATGTTTTAGGACATCTCGCCATTATGGATGTCAAACCCATGACCGACACCCGCACCCCAGAATTGATCGTGCGGATTTTTGCGGCTCGGGCGGGGGCAGAATTAGAGCGCTTGCAGGCAGAAGAAGCCCTGCAAACGAGCAAAGAACGCTTACAATTGGCTTTAGAAGGCAGTGCTTTGGGATTATGGGATTGGTATCTTGCCACTGGGGAAACTTACTTCAGCCCCCAGTGGAAAACCATGCTCGGCTACCGGGAAGAAGAACTCGAAAACGTCTATGGAACATGGGAGCGCCTCGTTCATCCGGAAGATTTAGCGGGGGTTCTGGATATTCTACACGCCCATATTGAAGGTCGTACCCCAGTTTATCAGGCAGAATTCCGCATGGCGACAAAACAAGGAGACTGGAAATGGATTTGCGCCCGCGCTCAGGTTTTTGAATGGGATGAGTCGGGTAAACCCATTCGCATGACTGGAACCAATAAAGATATTAGCGATCGCAAGGCGATCGATCGCATGAAGGATGAACTAATTTCGGTGATCTCCCATGAGTTACGAACCCCGATGACTTCTGTGCGCGGTGCTTTGGGACTTTTGGCAACAGGAAAATTAGGCGAGTTAACGAATAAGGGGCAGTCTATGTTAGAAATTGCCATTAATAATACCGATCGCCTCAGTCGCTTAATTAACGACATTCTCGATCTCCAACGTATCGAGTCCGGTCAATTCAATCTCAAATTTCAGCGTTGTAATGCTTGCGACCTCTGCACCCAAGCCTTAGAAATGCTCCAAGATTTAGCGCAAAAACGAGGTGTGTCTCTCTCTCTTTCTTGCGTCAATATATCGGAAATCTGGGTCGATCCCGACTACTTCGTGCAAATTCTCAGTAATTTACTGAGTAATGCGATTAAGTTTTCCGAACCGGAAATGGTCGTGAATTTGGAAGCGAGAGAAGATGAAGGTCAATTCCTGTTTTGCGTGCGCGATCGCGGCCGGGGTATTGCCCCAGAGCATCAAAATAGTATTTTTGAACGGTTTCATCAAGTCGATGCTTCAGATTCTCGCCAAAAAGGAGGGACGGGTTTGGGTCTAGCGATCTGTCGTAGTTTGGTGGAACTGCACGGAGGCAAAATTTGGGTGGAAAGTGCGGTGGGGGAAGGAAGTTCGTTTTATATTCTCATTCCCATTTTACCAAAAGAGTTAACCGTATAAAATAGCACCGTAAATCTGCGATCGCTAATTCAGATTGAATCTCTCTAGGGAAGAATAGTTAAGAAAAATTACGGAGTAGGGACGCGATCGGAACATTGAACTATCTGTTCATAACCTTCACAAGATTTTCACATTCTTTGTTTAAGATGGACTCAGAAGAAAAGCAAATTATCGATCGCATTTTTCAGGCGATAAAAGACAAAGAAATCACGTTAGTTAATTATGCTCTACTTCTTAATAATCTGTTGAATTCTCAGAAATATAAAATGTTGCACCAAAATCAACCCACAGAATATCTTTGCAAACTTTTTAATCAACTTGTTGAAACCAATACTTTGAATGAAGCTGAATTGACGCTGTTAAAACAGGCACAAAAGTCTCATCAACTCAATCATGAGGAAGAACAAATTATCAAGCGCATTTTTTATTCAATCAAGCGCGGACGGATTAAGGTGCGAACTTTACGGAGTGATGAAAGGATGGAAAACAGTTTTTATATATAATATAGTGGAGAGTTTGGACGTGTGGGAAGGCGATCGCTATCTGGTTACTCTTCATTTAATGTTGTGTCAGTATTCTTTGCTTGGGAAGATTCAAGTTTATTGATTACTTCATTCTCCAAATATTTTTTTAATTCTTCTAACTTATATTTGCTAATTTTACCTTGTTCCTGATTTGCTCTATCTGCCAAAAGATCGCGAATAGCTTTAAGCCAGTCTATTTCTAAGAATAACTTTTCATTATTAATACTATCAAACTTGTAACGATCTGATAAATTCCAAAATACCCTAAGTTGATCTTCATAGTTCATTGTTAAAAGTTTAGTAATAAAATCATTAGGCTCTATATATTTGAGGATAGGTATATTACAGTAAATCGAATCAGAATCATTGTTCAAAGTAATCATTTTTTTGAAATTCCCTACATTACTTTGCATAATCGAAAGTAATTTTTCTGCACGACTTGGCATAGCTTCAATATTGACTTGTTCTTGAACCTCATCGATATACGATAGAAGGTCTTGGAATTCTTTAATATCTCTTCCTCGAAACATAAGTCCTTCATAGTTATCATTAAAGATATCTTCAGATTTTCGAGAAAGTTTTGCAGGTATCTTTTTATTCTCTTTTAGATCATTAATATAGTTTTTTGTATCTTCCAGTATGGATTCTTTGGTTTTACAATAAAATTTAAGTTCTGAAAAATCAAAGAAAATCCCTGCGATATGTTTGATTATATCAAGATCATAATGTTTTCTTTCTGCAAATTCTAATTTAACTTCTTTAAGAAAATATTCAAATTCATCATCAGAGAGCCTCGTAAAATGCCAGAGTTTAACCCAGTTTGGTGCATTTTCATCTTCAAAAAAATTATTTTCTATTGACTGTTGTAATTCTTGACTTTCCACGATTCCCAGATCAAAAAAATCTTGCCACCATTTTGAACTTGGAAATGAATTGGAAAAACTTATCATAGTATACGTTTCAACTATTTGCTCTCGTATTTGCTGTTCTTTGCTTTTATCTTTGGTATCTTCATTTTTGTATTTTCTGGAAATCTGTTCATATCCAAATTCATGAATATCCTTTGCAAGAATTCTTCCTCGTCTAATCTCTATTGAAAAAATCGTGACAAATTTTAATAGTTCTTGAAGTAGGTCAGATTTCTTTTTTGCTTTATCTGGTAAAACGTCAGAAATCCGATTAAAATCTAATATGATTTGTTTTAAAGTTCGGAGATTATTATACTTTGCTTGTTCGTATAAATCCTTTATCAATTCCGTGTTTTTCAAAAAATCCTTAAGATTGGAATCGCTTAATTCGTTAATAAATTCTTTCAATGCACTAGAAAAATCTGGTAATACATTAAATGTTTTACCAATCAACTTTTCTTTGATAATTTGATAAGAATTCTTTAAAGAGTCACTTTTCTTGACTAATTCATCCTCATTTGCAACAAGAATTACTTTAAAATCCTGATACTCTACAAAATTATTTATATAACCTAAGAGACTGCTAATTTCTATATTGCAACGTTCTAAATCGTCGAATATTAAAATACTTCCATCAATATTCTTGAGATAATCAGGTAGATTAATATCCGGAATCCCAATACTAGCTGTTCCATCGTCTTTTCCATCGCCATCAAAATCAATTTTAAGCGTACCTTTAATCAATCCTTTGATAATTTTTCCTGCTAATTTTACTCCTGGTGAAGCTAAAACAGGATTCAATTGTCGAAAAAATTCGTATTCAATCTCAGAAAAGGAAGTCATTCCGTAAAGACTGACATATAAACATTTTTTTTGATTGGTTTTAGATCCTTCACAATAATTATTGATAAACCATGTTTTTCCTGATCCCCACTGACCTTTGAGTAAAACGGCAAATTCTGGCGCTTGCGGTAATCCACAATAATAATCTAAATATTCTGTAATATGCCAGTTAATCGGCTTATCGTTTTGATTCATTTTTGGTTTTATATCGACCTCAATACAACACCAGACACACCTTTACCACCCTTTGCCTCGGAGAAGGCGTTCCCGCTAATACCGTGGCTCAATGGGTCGGAAATAGCCCTAAGACCATTTACGAACATTACGCGGGACTGGTCAGCAATATTAGCGTTCCCGAACTATAGCCCAATCATGTAGTAATGATAGTCAAAAATAGTCAAAACGGGGCAAATCGGGCATCTCGTCGCCCACCATGTTACAAAGCAAAACCCCCACGGTGTGGAGGTTTGAGGGATGCCAGGAGGGAGATTTGAACTCCCGACACAAGGATTTTCAGTCCTCTGCTCTACCAACTGAGCTATCCCGGCAAGCATCTGAATAAATGACGCTTTTCTAGTCTAGCGAATGTTTTAAAATTTTGCAACAGTTGAGCAAAAAAAAATATGAGCAGAAAAATAAAAAAACCAGCAGAAAATCTACTGGTTCGTCAAGTTCGTAGTCTGTCGTTTAATATCGAGAAAATCCAAGCCTCACGTTCTCGACGGAATGGCTTGTCATATTCTTCTATCAAAGGGTTTGTTACAATTAGTAATAAATCCTTTGCATAGACCAAATTTTACCACACAGCATAAGACAACAGTAAACCTCTAAACTCGCAGAGAATCGGTGAAAAGGAGGGATTGTATTGCGATCGCTATATTTTTAGGCGATCGCCTTAGTCCAAGAAGGGCAACCAAAAGCAGTGCCGTTTAAGTTTAGCAATGTTTCAAAAATTCACTAGGAAAATAGAGATCGCGTTTAGGGACGAGAGGATGTTAATTCTGTATCATTAAGAAATCACTACCAGATAATCCTTGTATTCAATCGGTTTAGGCACTTAACTTGTGAAATATAAAATCGTATTTTTGGGATTATCACTCTTTCTCTACAGCATAGCCCTCGCGCTACCTTGCCTTTTATTTAATGTCGTTACCATCGACGCTGCAACGGTGAGTCCCTCTGACCCTAATGACATTTATGCCATGAAGGGGATTGAACTGACCTTCTTTGGCATTATTGGACTACTTTTTTTGCAAATTCCGGCGATTGGTTGGTTCGCCAATCCCATCTATTGGTTGTGCTGCATCACTTTTATGCTACAGCATTATAGGGTTTCAATCATAGCTGGAATAGCCGCTATTCTGATTGGTTTTGGAGGTACATTTTCAGCATTTTGGTTTAACTTGCCTGCGGATAGTGGTGGCGTTTCTGAATTGGTTCTGAAGCAATTCTTGTTGGGTTTCTGGCTATGGTTAGCGGCTCCTGGCTTAATAGCCTTGATTTCTATCGCCTTTCTATATAAAAGCGTCAGTATAAAAAGCCAGCTCGATTAACTGCTAACAGTGATTAAGAGAGGAGAATAAATGAGAGTGATAAGAACTAAACAGCTTTCCCTCGATGCCTTATGGGATTCAGCAATATCTCAGGATCGTGTATTTAGACCCGATGACTTTGCTCATTTGCCAGAAGCTGTAAGGCGGTATCTCGACCATGCGATCGCCCCTGGAACGGCGATCGCATCAGCCGTGCGCCTAAAAATGCACGGCGAAATCAAATTAAAAACCTGGATTCCCTTCACCGCAGAGCAAGTTGTCTGCTGGGAGCGCGGCTTTATTTGGAGTGCCACCGCATGGATGAACCACTTACCGATCGTGGGATCGGATCGGATCGTGGATAGCGTCGGAGCGATGCAATGGAAGCTATTAGGGCTATTCCCAGTGATGACAGGAAGTGGTTCAGATATTACAAGGTCTGCGGCGGGTCGTTTCCAGACAGAATCTATGTTGTTGCCATCTGTATTTTGTAGCGATCGGATGTCATGGACAAGCCTGAATTCGTCGCACCTTCATGCCAGTTTTATGGCTCAAGGTGAACGGGCAGAATTCGACTTAATTATTGACCAGAAAGGACGACTCAAAACGGCAAAACTGCCGCGCTGGGGCAATCCAGAAGGTGCTGAACACCACTATGTCGATTTCGGGGCGATCGCAGAAGAAGAAGGCTCATTTTGCGGCTACACAATTCCGACCCGTCTAAGGGTTGGATGGTACTTTGGCTCCGATCGGTTTGAGGCAGAAGGCGAGTTTTTCCGCGCCACCATTGATGATGCAATTTATCGGTAATCGTTAGCAGTTTTGAAAGTTCGATCTGAGGAAATCTATGCTGATAAAAAGATGCAATCACGAGGACTGCGATGACAATCTTCATTCTGACCCAGATTCTGTTGCCCTCGATCTTGATTGGGTGGTTGGCTTTTGTGCCGTCCCGCAATTTACTGGGTATGGGGATTCAATCTCTGGTGACGGCGATCGCCTTGGTTGCGATCGCGACTATGGGTATCTGGATCTTTCCGCCCTGGTGGACACCCTATCTCTATGGGGTGCTGTTTATGCTGGCGGTGGGATTGGGATTTCTGAGGCATCAGCCCAAGCGCCGGATGCCATTAAGCTGGCTAGGTTGGTTGATGGTTATCGGCTTTGTGGCCTTTGGCGTATATGCAGGCAATGAGGTAGCCCGCAGTTGGACGGGGCAGTTTCCTGCTGCTGCGCCTGCTGTTGACCTTACCTTTCCTCTGCGGGGTGACAATTTTCTGATTCTCAATGGCGGTAGCAATATTCGCATCAATGCCCACCTAAAAACCCTAGATGAGTCAGTGCCGCGTTTTCAAGCCTATCGGGGGCAAAGTTATGGCACCGATATCATTCAGGTTAATCGCTGGGGGTTGCGATCGCCCGGCATCACTCCTAAGCAGCCTGCGGCGTACTTGATCTACGGTGCGACAGTGTTCGCTCCCTGTGCAGGTCAAGTGGTGCAGGCGATCGATGGCTTCCCAGATATGACCATCCCAGAGACTGACCTAGTGAACCGGGCTGGAAATCATGTGATTCTGCGCTGTGGCGAGTCCGAGGTCATCCTGGCCCATTTTCGCCCCCAGAGTCTCTTGGTGCGATCGGGCATGGCCGTTGCAGTCGGGGATGCCCTTGCCGAGGTCGGCAACTCTGGAGCCAGCACCGAACCCCACCTTCACATTCACGCCCAGAGACCAGGTTCTTCAGCCGTGCCTCTGTCCGGCGATCCCTTGCCGGTACGCTTCGATGGCCGCTTTCTCACTCGCGGCGATCGCGTGACTTTGAGGCGGTAATGGTTTGAACGTATTCCATCTAAAAAATATCCCTGTTAAGAACGCTGAACTCAGCCAGTTTTACTTGTAATGAAAAAACATCCTGTTATTTGGTTTTACATCTTAGCGTTTAGCCTCTCATGGCTGGGCATGATATCAGCAGTCTTAGGCTCGCGAAATATTGCCCCATTTGACAGTCCTTACTTTCAGTTGTTTTCCATCTTTTATGCCGTTGGTCCGGCGATCGCGGCTGTTATTGTGTCACAAGTGGCCGATGGGAAGACAGGAGTAAAAGAATTGGATCGGGGGTTTATGCAATGGCGGGTTGGTCTAGTCTGGTATCTCGTAGCGGTGCTGGGGCCTGTTGTTCTTTTCATTGCGGCACAAGTTGTCACAAAATTACTGAGCTTGCCCGTAACAATCACAGTGCCACAAGGCGATTTATCTTTCTTTGCCATTTTTGGTTTCACGATTAATTTCTTCGCCAATACCTGCGAAGAAATTGGGTGGCGCGGCTTTGCATTACCACACTTGCAAAAACGACATAATGCCTTGATTGCTACCCTGATTGTGGGCATATTGTGGGGTTTGTGGCATTTACCGCTTGTCTTTTTGGTGGGCAACCCGATGTCTGAGTTTCCTTTCCTCTGGTTCATCACCATCGTGACCAATGCTTTTATCTATACCTGGATTTACAACAGTACGAAAGGCAGTATCTTGCTAGTGGCACTTTTTCATGGTTCATTGAACATATTTGGAGCATTTATCCTTGGAATATCCCCGATCGCCTACGCTCTCGTGAATTGTGTGGTGGCCATCATCCTAATTACAATGTTTGGAAAAGTGAATCTCTCCCGCCAAAAACGGGTTTATGCGGACTAATAATCGGTCGATGACACATCACGGTAAATCTAGCTTTTATCCGCGCCTGTTGGCATTCTTTACCTTGGCGTTTGCTTGGGCGTGGATCTGCTGGCTGCTGTCTTCGGTTATCAGACCTCAGTTGCCCATTTTAGGTATGGTGCTATTCATCGCGGGGAGTTTTGGCCCCAGTATCGCGGCGATCGCCCTAGTGAGATACGCCGGGGGACAAGGCGGGCTGCATCGTTGGTTCAGGCGATCGCTGCAATGGCGAGTTGGTTGGCGTTGGCTGGCTCTCTCGTTTTTCTTGCCTCTGGTGGTCATGGGGCTGGCTGCTGCTATACACATCGCTGTGGGCGGCACGATCGCCGAATCTCCCGCATCTGGGCATTTTCTACTAGCCATAGTGAATTTTGGGCTGGTGCTACTGCTTGGAGGTCCCCTTGGGGAGGAATTTGGTTGGCGGGGTTATGCTTTGCCTGTTTTGCAAGAACGCTATAGTTGGCGCGTGGCTAGCCTTATTTTGGGTATGGTGTGGGGCGCATGGCATCTGCCACTGTTTTATATGACCGACGCGGTGCAAAGCTACATTCCGGTTGGGCTATTTATGGCGAGTACGGTGGCTCTGTCGGTGTTGTTGGCTTGGCTATTCAATCGTACTGGAGGAAGTGTGCTGCCTGTTCTTGTGCTGCACACTGCGGTCAATGCTTGGGCGTGGGTCATACCGATTATGGTGATGCCGGATGGAAGTAATCTGCGACCCTATGGACTGTCAGTAGGACTGCTTGTGTTGATTGCCCTCGGTCTACTGTGCGACAAGGAACCCAATATGTCTAGTAACCTTGTAAAAAGGGTTGCAAGAAAGTGAATCGCGGGGGAAAGCGCGATCGCCTATAGAAACTCTACGAGGCACGTTAAAAATGGCAGAGCGTAACATGGGATTTTGGTCAGTGGTTGCCGTTGGCATCGGTGGCATGGTGGGTGGCGGCATCTTCGCCGTTTTGGGGTTGTCGGTGCAGTTAGCCCAAGGAGGCGCACCCTTAGCGTTTGCGATCGCCGGCACTGTTGCCTTGCTCACTACCTATGCTTACGTCCAACTCTCGATCGCCTTCCCCAGTCGAGGCGGAACCGTCACTTTCTTAAATAAAGCCTTTGGCACAGGCGTTCTGACAGGAGGAATGAACCTGTTGCTGTGGCTGAGTTACATCGTAATGCTTTCTCTCTACGCCTCTGCATTGGGTAGCTATGGTGCAGTGTTTTTCCCAGAGTCTGCCCAAGTCTGGATCAGACATCTGCTAATCACTGGGGCGATCGTCAGCATTACTGGACTTAACTTTCTGAGCGCCGATTTGATTGGTAAAGCCGAAAGTTGGATTGTTGCCTTCAAACTCATCATTCTGGGCGTATTTATTGGCATTGGTGCGCGAGGTGTTGATCTAGCGCAATTGCAACCCTCTACTTGGGCTTCGCCTCTGTCGATCATTTCAGGAGGCATGATTATTTTCTTAGCATTTGAAGGCTTTGAATTGATGGCCAACACCGCCGAAGATGTAAAGAATCCCGAGCGTACATTGCCTCGTGCTTATTATTCAGCAGTAATATTTGTGCTGTTGCTGTACATTCTGATTGCTGGCATCACTGTAGGCTCTTTACCGACTGAAGAAATCGTTGCAGCTAAAGAATACGCATTGGCGGCGGCGGCTAAACCCTTCATGGGACAAGCAGGTTTTAGTTTAATTGCGATCGCGGCTTTACTTTCAACGGCTTCAGCGCTCAATGCAACACTTTACGGCACCTCACGCCTGAGTTTTATCATTGCTAAATCTGGAGAGTTACCCTCTGCGTTAGAAAAAAAGATCTGGGATCGGCCCATTGAGGGGTTATTAATTACCAGTGGTTTAACCCTAATTGTTGCGAATGTATTCGATCTCTCTGGCATATCGACAATGGGTAGCTCAGGCTTGTTAATCATTTTTGCTGCGGTCAACTTTGCTAATGTGCGGCTTTATCAACGCACTAATAGCTATCGCTGGATTTCATTTTTAGGTACTGTAGCCTGTCTAGCTGCTGTGGTTGTGCTACTCGCTCAAACCGCGCAAACCAATCCGCAAAATCTCTGGATCGTGATTGTAATGGTAGGACTAGCATTTGCGATCGAGATCGTTTATCGACGACTAACCAATCGTGAAATTCATCTCAGCGATCGGCGTGATTGAGATAAATGGTGCTAAGTATTTGGACTCCTGTTTGCATTTTATTAGTGATCCATCAGGAAATCAGGCGATCGCCTTCTCATAGTCCTAACAGTTGATAAACTTGTTAGCAATATCAGAATGCGGAACTAGAACAAGCAAAGCAATGGATCGGTAGCGATCGCAATGATGTTTAAGACAAATAGAATTACAATCCAAAAAATCCGCGAAATCCGTGTTCAAAAATAGTTAGGTTCATTATTTACAGATCCTTAAAGGATTTTAGAATTTGAAGCACGGGATAGAGTTCATTGCGCGATCGCTTAAAAAGTGAAAAATCATCAGAAAGATCGTATTGCGATTGTTGTAGCTTAACAAACATAAAATGATCGCCATTGGTGACGAGTGCATAAGTTGGTTTATCACCATTTGGACTTGCCATCATGTAGGCAAGAGCCTGTGGTACTGCCACCAAAAACGAAAAGCTAGAACGCTTTGCCTCAATTAAAACGATCCATAAATTGTTATTCAAAACTAAAGCATCAATTCGACCGTGATAAGTAACACTACCACTGTAATCGCTAATTTCAACTGACTGCTCACTTCGCAAACTAAAAGGAGATTCCAGAAAACCTGCCAAAAATAGTAATGGTGAAACCATCAACAAATTTACCGTTCCCTCAGACAAAAAGCCTTCAGTAATATGATGTAAATATGATTGCTTGATCCGATCTAAAGTTGTTTTTTCAGTATCTCCTAATTCTTCAAAATCTCTACACCATTCCCTGAAAAAGTCTGGGTCATGCGATCGGCACAGACCTAACTTTGTCTCTACATCATTAAACGATCTAATATTTTCTGTAACTGCAATAGTCATAGCTATTTACTCAAAACAACATCTGAATCGCGGATTATATGGATGGGCATGGGTGAAAATAAAAGTCGCGCCTTGGTTTGGTGCGCTTTCAGCGACTAATGAGCCGCCGTGACGTTCTGCTATCTTACGACAGATTGCGAGTCCAAATACCAGTACCCATAAATTCGCTCGTGTCGGCTTTCCTCCTTGGTCTAAAGACACGAGGCTCCCAGCATTCCCGCATTTCCTTGTGGGAATGCAAACATTGAATACACCCGACATTTCACCCTCGTTGGCTACAGTATTGTTTTGAGTAAGCTAATATTCGCCTAAATCGCTGTTTTTAATTTACTTATATGTGTCCAATTGTTTTGAATAATTTAATTTTAGTATCGAGACACAAAAAATAATCAATAAAAATCTTGACTTAAATAAGTTGCTGGAAGAACGAAGCTGAACAAATTCCTAATCATGAATTACGTAAACAAGCATTATTAAGTATAGAAACTAAAGCATTTCACTGTGAAGGTGGTTCTATCTATGGATTACTTGCCAAAGGAGAGATTGAGTAAACAATCCGCTTTATTGTGGCTTATCAAACAATTAGTGATTATTTAGATAATCTATGCGATCGCAGCACTTCCCAAGATATATCTGAGGCTTAAAAAAAATTATCAAGGCTATTTTTTTGACTACAGTATTGTTAATTCAAGCTTTTATTCTGGAGAAAAATCATATTAGATATGAATGAAACAGGAAAAAGAAATCTACCTAACCCCGATACACAAGGTAAAAAGCACAGTCATAAGCAACACGCAGGACACGATAAACACGCAGGACACAGCCCCGCTATGTTCAAACGGCGTTTCTTTATTTGCCTAGCACTCACGCTACCCGTCCTCTATTTCGCGCCATCGTTTCAGCAGTGGTTTAAAGTAAAGCCACTAAGAAACCTCGCCATCCCTCGACCGCAAGTGAAAAAGTATTCACTAAATCTTCTGCGGTAATTGTGGGATAATCTTCGAGAAGTTCAGCTTCTGAAATTCCTAAACAACGGGCATTGACTAAGACCCAAACGGGAATGCGCGTTTTACCAACACAAGCACGTCCTCAATGTCCCTTATATATCACTGATTCACAATGTCTATTGGCTTGATTATTCTTATCGCTGCGATTATCATCACGTGGTTAGTGTTCACATGGCTGATTAAAATCGTCAAGGTCAGTCTCAAAACTGCTCTGACTATTGCCGCGCTCGTCCTCATTTTACAACTTGTCTTTGGTATTGGACCAAAAGATCTCTGGGAACAGATTCTACGATTTCCCGAAACAATACAGCAGGGGTTTGGTCACCAAACCTCTACAATCTCTCGCTCTTTTCCCGTATAGTGCAGTTTTGAAGCGATTTAAAAGGTGTTTGACTGTGGAACATCAACCTCTATCTCAAATTGAGCTAACCCCCGAAGATAATGTTAAAAGCGCTTCGGTTGCTTTGGCTAAAGGTCAACTCCCACGAGCTGTTTTTCATCTCAGTTTTGCTCTCAGCGTCGATCCCCAAAACCCAAATTGGCTCAATCTTCTCCAGCAAATTATCGCAACATCAAACGATCCGATCGCACTCGTTCCACTTAAGCAAGATATTAGTTTTGCCTTGCTGGCCGTGCGGGCATATATCTTGAGTTATTGCGGTTATTATAACGAGGGATTTTACTGGCTCTCTCAAGTCCTGCAAATTCTCGCCGAACCCATTTACTTACCGTGGATCGCTGACTGGCTTTCTCTTCCTGAATCAACAAATTCCCTAACTAGAGAAACGCGCACTCAACTTTTGCAAACTTTACTCACAAAATTTCCAGGCGATCGCATTGAAAACGAAAGCGATCGCGAACATCTCGATCGCATTGTTTTTGCGCTTTCTCAGTTGCGTCAGGTAGATCCAGAAGATGACTTCTTGGCTTTTTCTCATATTGCTTTACTGCGAAAATTGGGCTATTTAGAAGAAGCCTTAGAACTTGCTCAAAATAATTATGAAACTCTTCCTTGTTGGAAAACGGCTGTTAGTTTAGCTTTAGTTTATCGCACCAGAGGAGAAGTCGATCCAGCAATTGATGCCTATCAAGATGCTCTTAAATACAATCCTAACGATCTGACTATTTTTCTCGATATGGCGGATCTTTTTTGCGATGCAGGACGATTTAAAGAGGGGATTTATTGCTATCAAAAAATACTCGATCGCGAACCCGAACATCCTGGCGCAAAACCTTATTGGCTCTATTATCAATTCTTCCAACAACAAGATATTGTTTGGAAAGATAACTTGCAAACTTACATTGAGGAACATCCCGATAATGAGACTGCAATTCAGCTATTTAACCATCTTGAAATCTTACTTTCTCCTTATCTTGGTTATTTACCTGAGCCAACTGATGCGACAATCGATATTCTCTACGCTTGCGAGGAAAATCCAGAAAAAGGGTATCTAGAATCTTTAAAATTAACATTTTTAGAATCCCCCAGTTCTCGTTTAGTTCTGCAACTTTATATTCAAGAAAAGTTTGCTTTAGAAAGTATTCCTATTGAGATTGAAGAAATACAACACCCCGATCCTCGTCTCCCTCATACTTCTGTTAACTATCTTTTGTGGCGTTATGAAGGGGTCGATCCCTATCCAAATATCGATCCTCCTAGAGAAGAGATAGCAGATGCGATCGCCTCTTTAGCAATGCAGCCTTATAGTTTAAATAGTTGGTGTCAAATTGCACGCCAAATGGCGATTTCTTGGGGACAAGAACATCTTAATTCTTTATTAGGGGTGATGGTACATCCTCCCCAACATCCTCCAGAAATGGCGATTTGGACATGGTTGCATCGCCTTCAAGTTGCGGCGGCTTTGGCGATCGCTTATCTTGATACAGGTTGGGAAAACTCTCTCCGAAAGCAAGTATTATTCGACCTCGCACGGGGTCCAATGGATTGGACAACAGAAGCGGCTATTATTGCTTTAATGCAGATTGCTCTAGAAGATGAAGCCGCAGCCATTGATATTCTCTCTTTGTTTCGAGAATTGCTAGAAAATGTTCCTTCTTCTGGTCATTGTCCTTATTTGTATGGGTTAATTTATTGCAGTTTATATTTACCTTTTATTGATGATGAATTTCGCCAAAAATTAGAGCAAGAAAAAGATTTTCTTGCGTCTCAATAATAATATCGGCTTTGACGATCTGCGCGATCGCGGCCAATGCCAAGATGGTAAACTAGGAAAGTTGTTTTTTAATTTTAGGGCGCACCACAATAGAGGCGATCGCCTGCGAATAGCTTAGAATGATAGAACGCTATACCCTGCCCGAAATGGGCAATCTCTGGACAGATAACTACAAAATGAAAATGTGGCTGCAAGTGGAAATTGCAGTCTGTGAAGCGCAAGCAGAATTGGGCTACATTCCCCCAGAAGCCGTCGAGGAAATTAAAGCTAAAGCTAATTTTGACCGCGATCGCGTTTTAGAAATCGAAGCTGAGGTCCGTCACGATGTGATTGCTTTCCTCACTAATGTTAATGAATATGTGGGAGATGCGGGGCGTTACATTCACGTAGGCTTAACCAGTTCCGATGTACTGGATACGGGATTAGCATTGCAAATGGTCGCTAGTTTAGGGCTAATTTTAGGGAAAGTCGAAGATTTTATTCAGGCTTTGCGCTATCAAGCACAACAGCACCGCAATACAGTAATGGTAGGACGTTCTCACGGAATCCACGCAGAACCGATTACGTTCGGATTTAAGTTAGCCGGATGGTTATCAGAGATGCTGCGAAACCGCGATCGCCTCGTGCGCTTGCGAGAAGATATTTCCGTGGGTAAAGTTTCCGGTGCTGTGGGAACTTATGCGAATGTAGATCCAAGAATTGAAGCGATCGCCTGTCAAAAGCTGCAACTCACTCCTGATTGTGCTTCAACACAAGTCATTTCCCGCGATCGCCATGCAGAATTTGTGCAGCAATTGGCACTTCTCGCAGCTTCCATCGAACGGTTTGCGGTAGAAATTCGCAATTTACAACGTACTGATGTTCTTGAAGTAGAGGAGTTTTTCTCAAAAGGACAAAAAGGATCGTCTGCCATGCCTCACAAACGCAATCCAATTAAATCGGAACGACTGACAGGAATGGCAAGAATTTTACGAGGAAATGCGATCGCGGCTTTGGAGAATGTCGCACTTTGGCACGAACGCGATATTTCTCACAGTTCTGTGGAACGAGTTATCCTCCCTGACAGTTGTATTCTCGTGCATTTTATGTTAAAAGATATTACTAATTTGGTGAAAAATCTTTTGGTGTATCCCGGCAATATGCAGCGAAACATGAATGTTTACGGAGGGGTTATTTTCTCTCAGCGCGTGCTTTTAGCCCTTGTGGAAAAGGGCATGAATCGGGAAGATGCTTATACAGTAGTGCAGTCTTGCGCCCATACCGCTTGGAATGTTCCCGATGGTAACTTCCGCAAACTTGTTGAGGAAGACACTACCATCGCGCAGCATTTGTCCCCTGAAGACATTTCTGCTTGTTTCGATCCCCAACATCATTTGAAAAACTTGGATCGAATATATCAGCGTTTAAGTATCTAAAATTTGCGATCGCATTTCGGGAAATTGGGGGTGGGGAATGCGATCGCTAGTTTTTAATAGTTTTTAATAGTTAGAACTCTTTTCTCCATCTAAATTGTGGGCTTCATTTCCCTGCAAAGGAGGTGTAAACATACAAACCAAGCGCATATTGGTTTTTGCCCTGAGATAATGTTTATCATGTTTGTCGAGGGCATAGAGAGAACCAACTTCAATAGGATACACGACCCCATCTGCCTCAATTTCGCCCGATCCTTCGATACAGTAACAAGTCTCTTTATGATTTTTATATTCAAGTAAAGATTCACTGTTGGCGAGAATTGTTGTATCGGTGACGGTATAACCCATACCATCTCGTTCTAATAAAAATCGACGGCTTTGACCATTTCCCCAAGCAACATCTCGATCTGTACCAATTAAATCTGCAAGCGTTTTAACAATCATAATTTTTGGAGCAATAATTTGTGTTCTCTTAATTATTTGATCATCCGCAGAGAAATCTGCAAGTTATTTATCTTTTCTTTAGCTTGCGATCGCCGATTGTTCTCGAAGTTGTTCTGATTTTTCCACCCCTTCACCTGATTTTGCTAAATAAATTCCTAAAAAGAGGATCGGTAGGGATAACCGATCTAACATCGTCAATTGTTCGGCAAAAATAATCCATGCGAGAAAGGAACTAATGGAAATATCTAGCATCAGGGCGATCGCGGCAAATCCAGATGTGACTTGTTTGAGACTGTAATAAAATAAAAAATGACCGAGTACTTGAACAATGAAGCCCAAAGATACAACTAAAACCCATCCCGATAGAGAAGTGGGAAAGAGAGAATGCCCATGCAAAACAGCATCAAAAACGGCAAAAGGAAAGGCAAACAAACCCGAAAAAAAACAAACTCCCAGCGTTACAGTTAACGTTGAAAGTTTATCGCGAAGTTTCCCAATAATCAGCAATTCTCCACTGAACAGAATCCCAGAAAATAAAGCAAGACCATCGCCAAATAACGATCCTTGGAGAAATTGTAAATCTTCCAGACTGACGATACTTGCTCCAGTAATTGTTAGGATTAAACCGAGTATAAATTTGCGATCGAAAGATTGGCCAAATAGCAACCAAGCACCAAGAGTAGTAAAAATCGGGTTTTGATAGTGTAGCAAACAAGAATGGGCAATTGTTGTCAGATCGAAAGACAATGCCCAAGTGATTAATGTCCCAGCTAAACACATTCCTGCTCCCATTAAAAGCAACCAATGCTGTAATGTTAACGGCTCTTGTGTTAGTATTTCTTTGCCATTCTTCTTGGCGATCGCGTTTTGGAAACAATAAATACTGCCCAAGGCAACACTGGCAATCCAAAAACGATTAAAAATAATGGCTTCTGGGTGTAATTCTGCCATGAGAGATTTAGTCAAAATTGCTGAGAGAGAAAGAAGCACAACTCCCAAGCTCAAGGCGATAAAAGTAACCTGAGTTCTTTGCGGCCTTATGATTTTGATATCTGTCAATTGCAGGCGAATAGTCATCGATTGAATAGTTTTTTAAGATGAGATTAAGAAGGTATTAAAACTCATGGCAAAGATCGAGTTTACCGGAACTTTGCTCGCTTACTTTCCAGTCATTTTGGCTTGTGTCTTTTTTAGATTTTCTTTATAATCAATTGGGTTTACGCTATCCAGTGTAGTTCTTCTTCCGGCGATCGTCACGCCCTCAGAATACAGAGCGATCGCCTCGACTGGGAAGGAAGGAACGAGTTAAGGTAAAATCTAGAAGTGCTTACTTTATCCCAAATACCCGATTAAACGAGCAAGTGAGCAACACGCCCCTAAACCAAACGGCTCATCAAGTGTAAATGTTGGGAATGTCTAAGTTACCGAAAATACGGAGATTTTACGCAATGTTTTACAAGGAAAAGGCACTCAGGCACATCAAGATGTGGTGGCTTTAAATGCGTCTTTAGCGTTGCAAGTGGGGGAAGTCGTGCCGTTTTTAGATCATGCCAAAGGAGTAGAAAAGGCGCGAGAAATTCTCCAAAGTGGTGCCGCTTGGGACAAAGTTGAAGAGTTAGTTAAATTTTTGGAGAGTTAGATGGGGAAATTAGACTAAAAATGCGATCGCCCCTTATCGAGATGAGTAGAAGAGGCGATCGCACTGGCAAATTTTCTCAGATCAAGATCGACAAAAAGACAATTATTAACGTCCTTATCTTAATTTGAATTAGATTGGTTGTAAACCTTCAATTAATAAAAAGGGCGAACTTGCGATCTATGAATCCAAGTACCACCACACCAAGAAGTAGAAAACCAACCATTATTAGGTTCAGCATATACTGGGATTACAACCATTTCATCTATTGTGCAAGCAACTTGACCATTAGGACGAGATCGCAGATTTGATGGAGGATCGAAAATTAACATATACCCTTTATCTTCTGCGTTAGGTTCTCTATGTCGTGCAGAACAAACAATACTCAGCATATTACGAGTTGCTTTAGATTGCGGCCGATGAGTTGCACCACCTGATTCCCACTCTCCTCGCGCACAGTTTACCTCGGCATTAAAGCGCGTTCGACCAAGATAATAAGTAAAAATAGCCCCCGATGAAGCCCCCTGGGTTCCGTAGCTAGGAATAGAAGCTGTATCTAGAGTAATGGGTTGTCCTGTCGAAGCGGAGCCTAAGTTGAGCATTTCAGCTTTAACAGCTTGAGGTAGAGAAGTACAAAGCAACGTACTCAGCCCTATGATTAAGTATTTTATCATCTCTTAAGTGTATAAACTGAGAATATTGTATCTTACTTTTTTGAGAAAATTCTAAAATATTGTAGAAAATTTGTGCTTTAAAAATTTGTGCTTTAAAAAGGTTGAAATTGTTGAGTTCATTTTCGACTTTGCCGCAAATACTCGACGATCGCAAAAAATCCCCAACGATAACGATTAACACCAAAATCGCTAATTTGACCGATCGCAACGGAGGCAATATAGAAATGATCGCGATCGCCAAGGACTAGGAAGGAAGGAGCGAATTAAGGTACAATCTAGAAGTGCTTACTTTATCCCAAATACCCGATTAAACGAGCAAGTGAGCAATACGTCCAGAAACCAAACGGCTCATCAAGTGTAGAGGTTAAAAGTCCAAATATGTCTAAAACTTCATCTCTTTCTTCCGTATCTCCTGCGGTACTCGTCATTTTAGATGGCTGGGGTTATCGCGAAGCAAGCGATGGAAACGCGATCGAAGTCGCGAAAACCCCTATTATGGATAGTCTCTGGGAGGCTTATCCTAAAACCTTAATTCGCACATCCGGTAAAGATGTTGGCTTACCCGAGGGTCAAATGGGTAACTCAGAAGTCGGACACCTGAATCTTGGTGCAGGTCGCATTGTCCCTCAAGAACTGGTTCGCATTTCTGATGCTGTTGAAGATCGTTCCATTCAGCGCAATCCCGCTTTAGTCGAAATTTGCCAAAAGGTACGCAAAGCCGGAACAAAATTACATTTATTTGGACTTTGTTCTGAGGGGGGCGTACACTCTCATTTAAACCATTTAATTGGTTTGTTGGAAATTGCCAAAGCTCAAGATATTGACGATGTTTGTATCCATGCGTTTACCGATGGTCGCGATACCATGACCACAGAAGGCGCGAATGCCTTACAAAAGATTGAAGACAGTATTGCTACTATTGGGGTCGGACGCATTGCCACCATTAGCGGTCGCTACTATGCAATGGATCGCGATCGCCGTTGGGATCGCGTCCGCAAGGCTTATAACATTATTACTGGCGACGGTGATGGTAGTGGATACACTGCCGTAGAAACACTTAAATATTTCTACTTAAAGAAAATCACGGACGAATTTATACCACCAACCCGAATTGCCCCCGGTGCGGTAGAAGCGGGGGATGGAATTATTTTCTTTAACTTCCGTCCCGATCGTTCTCGCCAATTAACCTCTGTTTTTGTTCAACCAGATTTTGATAGTTTTGAACGGAAATTCATTCAACCTCTGCATTTTGCCACTTTTACCCAATACGATCCCCAATTTCCTGTTGCTGTTGCCTTCCCTCCCCAAAACCTGACCAATATTTTAGGGGAAGTCATCGCCGATCGCGGCTTGAAACAATTCCGTACTGCTGAAACGGAAAAATATCCCCACGTTACCTATTTTTTCAATGGGGGTTTAGAATCCCCCTTAGCAGGAGAAGATCGAGAACTGATTCAAAGTCCAATGGTCGCCACCTACGATAAAGCCCCCGCTATGTCCGCCGCATTGGTCACGGATACCGCCTGTGCTGCCCTAGAAAAGGGGATTTACTCCCTCATCGTGATGAACTATGCCAACCCGGATATGGTGGGTCATACGGGCAATATGGAGGCAGCTTTAACGGCGATCGAAACCGTCGATCGCTGTCTTGGTCGTCTCGTGGAAGCCGTCAGCAAAGCCGGGGGAACAATGCTCATTACCGCCGATCACGGTAATGCAGAATATATGTGGGACAAAGACCATAAACCTTGGACAGCGCATACGACCAACCCCGTACCGTTCATTTTAATTGAAGGGGAAAAACTCAAGATTCCCGGTCACGGTACCGATGTACAACTGCGAGAAGATGGGCGTTTGTGCGATATTGCTCCTACTATCCTAGAAATTTTAGGCTTACCGCAACCGGAGGAAATGACCGGGCGATCGCTTCTCCAACCCGTCGGTTTTGAGGTTAAACCCAATCGTACCCCCGTTAAAGTTTCCCTTTAACGGCGATCGGTGCAGGGAATTACCCATTCCGAAATAACTCAAAAACCTGACGGCTAAACCCTTTTAACCTCTCGGCGACATCTGTAGCGGGGAGGTATTTTCCTTCAAACTGCCAATTAGCGATGGTGGAGAGTCGCCAGGCTTCCCCTTGATGATTAAAAGCGGCGGTTTCCATACCAATTAACTGATAAGAGTCTTCGAGGGGGTCTTGATAAAAGCGAATTTGCACGAGAATACTGCGACCTTGAAAGCGAGGACTCCACCCCGGAAAGTGGAAACCAATATCGATGGAGTCGGGATCCAACCATTCTTGGGTATCTGGGTCATTGCGCCAAGGTTTGAGATCTGCCTTTGCATCGGGAAACTCCGCCTTAAACAAATTCACCACGGCGGCGATTTTGCTGGCAACTTTGACGCTTCTGACCTGTTCTGCTGCGTTCACGCCCTTCCTCCTCGGTTAACGAAACTTAAAGAATGGTTTATCTACTATTCCTCAACAAATTTAGCAAATCTGTTCGTTGCTTTACGAAATCGGGAAAAATTTGGCGATCGCTAAACCAATTCATCTGGATCGAGTTGTACAATTTTTGTAGTTTGTAGAGCAAGCATTGCTCACTCTACTCACAATTTAAGCCAACAATTTGATATTGGAGAAGATAAATTCTTGAGTTTGAGTTTCTCCTTTCACTTCAGTACGAATCAAACGACGATTTAAGATAGAGTAATCGCCAACTTTTTCGTATTCATCCTCAAAGTTACTCACACCGCCTTTTTGTTCCCCAGTTTTGGGGTCGTGATAGACAGAATCATAACGGTGAGAAAGATAGCCTTCTCCTGTATCGTGACTGCTGAAGGTATGAATGGTGACGACTGTTCCATGAATGTTACGGTGAACCATACTCACTTCATTATTGTGGAGTTTATAGCGATCGCCTTCTGCCTTTCCCCCCATTAAAATCTCGATGCTTCCATCTGCATCGGTTTCCCCATAGGAAAAGGTATTATTACCGTGGGTATCTTCAAAACCACGACGGATGCGGTGAATTGTGATTTCCCATACTTGACCTTCAATCGCTTTTTTAGCGGCTGCGTCTTCAATTCCCGTTATCTCTCCTTTCAGATCGGGGGTGATATGAACTTTACCGGAAAATGTTTCTCGATCGCGCTTGTAGGTGATATCAGCAGTATAGCCGGGGAAATTACTATCCCAAGTATAGCGATTTTCGTAAGCCTTCCGAAATAGGTCGCGGGCTGATATTTTTTCAATGACTGTCATTTGAGAACCTCTTTGAATTTATCTCATAGATAACTATTATCCCAGTGAACTACCGCTATTGAATCAAAGATTACAATAGCGGCTTCCCTCTTCACAAGGGATCGCGCTAGACAGAACCGAAGTTCTACCACCTCGTCTTATATCCCCTCCCAGGGCAGTAGAGCTAGTTCCTAACTCTAATACTTGTGTTGAACGCAGTCGAAGTATCCGTAAGCCTTCATTTT
>NZ_JAYGHV010000400.1:0-23788 GCF_034932145.1 Spirulina sp. 06S082
ATTTGCAAGGAGATGCAGTATTTTTATTCAACTATGAAATTACTTTTCTAGCAAAAATAGAAAATGTTATGATGTTTGACCGCAAAATGAAAAATTGGTTCGCGGGAATGGAGTATGAAATCGATCCTCAGTGGAAATGGCTGGCATTATCTTCTCCTTTGTTAGATAATAATGAACCCACTGTAAGGGTTTCATCTGCCAATCGTAATCTTTTACGAAAAGTAGCAAAATCTCAAAATAAAAATATGCGTCAAGTCGCAAGTGAAGCGATAGAAATTTACTTGCAAAAATCCGATCTTGTTATAGAATTAGAACAAGATATATTACAGCCTGCAATCAGAATTGAACGCGGTCTTCATACTCGCTTAAAAGCAAGAGCAAGCCACTTTGGGCAAGCAATGAATCAATTAGCTAATGCTTACTTAGAAAGATACTTACAACAACAAGAAAGTCTTATTCAAGTTTAAATCTACGATCTGAGAATAAAACAGGAGTATTTTGTAATGCAAGTGAAACTGTTTCTAACATAGGAATTTAACGGGTAGGGGTTTGGTCTCCAAACCCTTATTCTGGATTATAATAGCATCTGTAGGGGTTTGGTCTCCAAACCCTTATTCTTGTTCATTTTTCAATCAAAAGTCCTCCAACGAATTGTTGCGATCGCCAAACAAATTAACCCAAAGATAATCCCAACACCAGACAGAAAAATAATTTGATTCATTATCGAAGCATGAGCAATGATTGCGACCTTTAAAAGTAAAGTTCCAGCGATCGGCTCTTCTTGAACTATGGTACTATTAAGTTGAGTTTGAATAGCACTCAGGGAAGTTGCTCTCGAGCCAAGGGCAATGAGTCCTACTAATATTGTACTAGAAAGCCAGGTAAAACCGAGAATGAATAAACCATTACGCCAACGACGAGGGGCGATCGCCAGAATAGAGATGGAAATAAAGAGAATAATTCCATAAGCAAAACGAGGAATTAATGTTGCAATAGTAAAGAATTTTCGGATGTCTGCAAGGTTTTCATCATCAAGTTTGATATCTTTTTCTGTAAGAGTGAGTTTGTCGGAGATGCCGTTATTGGGCAATTGAGAGAGATTAAATCGAGCGGGATTAATAGGAGGTGACGCACAACTTTCAGGAGGAGTACCAGGGGGACAAATCGGAGGATTTGGGTTGAGACTTTGCGTAATATCAGTTAAATTAATCGTAAATTCAACTCGATCTTTGCGGCCGTGAAAATAATCAAAATGCGCGTCAAGTATTGTCTCGAAAGTATTCTCTACAAAATCATCGGGAAGCGATCGCACGATCGCCCCAAACAATTGGCGATCGCCAGAAAGAGGAAAATTGCCAATTTGAGGCACCATTTCTTGTAATTTTTCTTGAAAAGCAGAAGCAAGCACATCATCGTAAGCATTACTCTCATTAAACCAAACCTTAACCGTTTGAACATTGGTAATCTGTTGTACGATCGCCGTAGTGGGTAAAAAGACAATTAAGGCGATCGCGAGAATTAAGGCCAGAAAAATGGAGCAAAACCAACGCAGTGCTTTCATAGAGCTAAGTTTGTCTGAATGTACCCGTACTTGTCTATAATAATGCTTGTTTTGATAAACTCCCCTATCGATCGCAAAATATATTGCTAATTGATAACGAATAACAAATAATTGAACAAATGAACCTATTCGATCGCATCCGCTTGGGACTTGCTGTAGGGGTTGCAAAAACCGTTACCACCATTGTTAAAAGTTTAAAATTGGGGGCGGCCAGCGTGCTTCCTGGAGAGATTTCTCGGCGCATTCACCCCCATTTACTCCCTTTACTTTTTGAGCAGGTGAAAGAAGGCGTTATCCTCATTGTAGGCACAAATGGGAAAACAACTACCTCTCTTTTATTGCGAACAATCTTAGAAGATTTTGGCAAAAAAGTGACCCATAATGCGACGGGTGCAAACTTAATTAATGGCTTAATTACCGCACTTTTAGCCGATACCAATATCATCGGACAACTTAACATCGATTACGCAATTTTGGAAGTTGATGAAAACGTTTTACCCTTAGTTTTGCGAGATTGTCGTCCTCGCTATATTTTAGGCTTAAATTTATTTCGCGACCAATTAGATCGCTACGGTGAAGTTGATACGATTAGTTTGCGCTGGCAACAGGCGATCGCGCCACTTCCTAATCATACCACAATCCTGCTCAACGCCGACGATCCAACCCTCTCCTATTTGGGGCAAAATCTAACCCAAAAAGTTCTCTTTTTCGGATTAAATGAACCCGATCGCTACCTCGAAGAAATCCCCCACGCTGTCGATTCAATTTATTGTCCCAGTTGCGGACATCTTTTAGACTATCAAGGGGTTTATCTCTCCCATTTAGGCGATTATGCTTGTCCTAAGTGCGACTTCAAAAAGAGTGAAACAGCCTTAAATAGTCAAGAATGGGGACAAATTTTAATCGGTGTTTATAATAAATATAATACCCTAGCAGCAGGACTATTAGCGCGAGAAATAGGTATTTCACAAGAGAATATTAATGCCACAATTAAAGATTTTCGTGCCGCTTTTGGCAGAGCAGAAGAACTAACCGTAAAAGGCAAGCACGTCCGCATTTTACTCTCTAAAAATCCTGTCGGAATGAACGAAACAATTCGCGCTGTTAATGACATTAAAATACAAGGCAAATCTTCAACAACCTTAATTGTTTTAAACGATCGCATTCCCGATGGAACTGATGTTTCTTGGATTTGGGATGTAGATACAGAAAAATTGGTGAGTTTGGGAGGAACAATTGTCGTCAGTGGCGATCGCGTTTACGATATGGCATTACGACTCAAATATAGTCAAGAAACATTAGAAATGAACCCTAACTCATTCAATTTAATTGTCAAAGAAAATTTACAAGAAGCAATTAAAATAGCATTAGAAAAAAGTCCCAAGGAGGAAACTTTGCATATTATTCCCACTTATTCAGCAATGTTAGAAGTTCGGAAAACGCTGACAGGTAGAGAAATTTTATAACGCGATCGCTATTCTTTTTTCATGGTAACTAAAGTAATATCATCGTAAATTTTTTGCGTACCAATATAGTCTTGTAAATCTGCAAGAATTGCATTTTGAATTTCTTCTACACTTTTTTCGCGATGCAATTGGATGACTTGACAGAACCGATCTAAGCCATATTGAACTCCATTACTATCTTCCGCTTCTGAAATCCCATCGGTATAAATAACAATAACATCTCCCGACTGTAAATCTATCTTTGCTTCATCAATAAAAGGAGTAATATCTTCATCTAAACCCACTGGAAATCCTAAATTTATTGTATCAATTCTTTTTATTTTTCCATCAGCACGAACTAAAATAACTTCCTCATGTTGTCCGCTTAAATACAATGAATTATCCCGATAATCCAATAATAAAAGTGTTAATATTTTATCTGAGTTAATCCGACGAACATTATCAATCACGATACGGTTAATTACATCCCAAAATTTCTCTAAATTGGTTTCATTGTTCGCTAATAAAGTCCGAATTGCTGTTTGTACGACAATGGCTAAAACACCACTTTCTAAACCGTGTCCCGTCACATCACCAATACATATTTTAACGCGATCGCCATAGGTAATGATATCGTAATAGTCTCCACCTACTTCCGTTGCAGGCCGCATATATCCAGCAATATCTAATCCTGGTATGTTTTCTAATTCTTCGGTTTTAGGCAAGAACATTTGTTGCAATACTTGGGTAATTTCTAACTCTCCACTCAGTCGAGAATTTTCCTTTTTTAGACGTTGATTGAGGGCAGAAATCTCTTCCTTAGCTTGTTCTATTTGTTCTGTTCTTTCGAGAACTTTTGCTTCTAAAGTATTAAAAGATTCTTGTAGTTGCAGAATCATTTGATTGAATGCGTCTGCTAATATACCAATCTCATCACGACTTTTAACAGTAACAAATCGATCTAATTTACCTTGGGCAATTGCGCGGGCGCTGTCTACGAGTTCTCGAATTGGAACAGTTAGACTGTGGGTTAATAACCAGCCAACTAATAAAGCAATGGGAAGCGTAACGGAAAAAATAATTAGAGAAGTTCGTCGCGCTCGTTTTTTGCTATTAATAACTGCTGAGGCATCAAATTCAATAATAACAATTCCTTCTTGTTCCTCAAAATTATTGATCAAAGGTGCATAACCATAAAGAATAAATTGTCCGTTGGGTTTGCGAAATAATTCTGGTTCGACAATTGCTTTAGTAATGGTATTATTTCCTTGGGCGAGTAAAGGAGGAAGTTGATTCACTTCTTTTCCCACAGTAGCGGTAGGGGCGGGTGGTGGTGCATAATCTAAAACAAATACAAATTTGCCGTCAGGAAGATGACGAAATGTATAAATGCGTCGAATTGACTCGTTAGTATTACTTATTTCTTCTAGACGCTGTAACAAAACGCGATAGTAGGAGGTTTGGGCATCTTGAGGCGTTATCAGTAAACCATGAAAATTAGGGTTAATTTGTAAAGCAGTTAAAGCGGTAATATCTTTCAGGCGATCGCGCAAATCTTTAATTTGGTTTTGATGGAGTTGAAAATAAAGACTTTCTGTTAAAATCCCAACAATTAAAAGCGTCAAAAAAGAGTAAGCTGCCGTTAATTTATAGCGCAAACTCCAGCCTTTTTTCTTTCTATTTTGAACAAAATTTTTAGCTTGTTGGAACATGAAGAAACCGTAGCTGGTAATTAATAATTAATAATTGATACTTGCTTAAAGCCCTAAACTGGAACGATAAGCAATTTTTTGCGACTCTCTCCCAATTTTATTGGTTAAATTTTCCCAACCTTGATAAATTTGTTGCATAGTTTGTTCTGTTGTTATTTTATCTTCTAAAAAATCTGCCAGGGCTGTATCTAAAATCTCTTGTTGATAGTCATGATTTTGGGGAATTCGTAGGTCTAAGACAACATTGGGACTTCGCAAACTAAACCCGATCGCCCCCAAATAGCGGCTTGTTGTTTCTAGACTCATTCCTGCTGCGATCCAGGCTTCGCGATCGCTAAACTGAGAAATGCGATAAGGATTAAATCCCGTCATCGCCAGGGTAACATCTTGATTAGATTGGGCGGGTTGACTGACATAAGATAAAAAAGCATAAGCAGCATCTTTGGTTTTGGCATCGGAGGCGGCATTAATTGCCCCAGACCACCCCCCAAAGGCGGCATAAGGTGCGCGATTAATCCCTTCAATCTCATAAGGACAAATAATATCATTGCAAACAACAAGTTCCCCCGTAGCGCGATCTAAAACCTTCGTTGTGCCTGGTAGAATGACTGCACCAAGGCGATCGCCGATTTCCGAGTGTTTGGAATCGATCGCCAAGGGTCCTATATCCCCCCAATCTAAAGTTAAAGCACAACGACCGGAAATAAAGAGATTGCGAGTTTCATCTATATCCAACTCTAATTCATTGTCTGGGGCATAACGTCCCGTTTCTTTATAGATTTCTAACGCTTTCGCAAAGGCTTTATTATTGACAAGAGGTTTCATGGTATCGGGATCGAAAAAAGCGCCTTGTTCGGTACCTTGGCTTTGTAGGAAAGCACTGGCGATAGACCAAAACATCCAATAGGATTGTTTTCCGCGTTTTTTCGGGATACAAGAACCGTAGTCTGGTGTGCCGTCAGCATTGAGGTCTTGTTGCTGAAAATGCTTGGCGATCGCCAGATAATCCTCCCATGTTTCCGGGGGTTTAAATCCTCCCCGCGTTAATAAATCTGTTCGATAGTACACCATTTGAAAATCCCCATCTAAAGGAATGGTGTAAGTTTTGCCCTTGTAGCTGGTGCTAAAATTGCGAAAAAAAGGCGCAATATCTTCCCATTGTAAAGCCGAATCTTGGGCAATGCGATCGCCTAAATCTTCCAATTCTCCCAATTCTGCATAATCGACCAACCATTGCGGCGCAAACACCATCACATCATATTTACCGGACTTCTCCTGCAAATTTGTTTGAATTTCCCCGTACAGTTTCTCAAAGGGAACCGTAATCACTTCAATTTCTGCCCCAGTTTTGGCGGTAAATTCTTTGGCGCGACGGGCGATCGGTTCGGCGATCGTTGGCAGATCGCGGGTTAAAACGGCTATTTTGACATTATCAAATCTTGGCTCTGAAATGGGGGCGGATTGGCCAGATGGGGGATTTTTTACTGTTTCCTTGGGGAGTTGGGGGGACGAAGTACAAGCAGTAAAGGCGATCGCCAGACCCAAGGCGAAGAAACTTTTTCTTATTTCTCTTGTCTTCATTTGCGTCAACGATCGAGGATTCAATTACCCATTACCCATTTAGTATTACTCAATCCCCACAATTTTGTTGAAAATTCCGGAGAGAAGGGCGGGGAGATCGGGTAATAAATGTTAAGATTACTTCGTTTTTCTAAATCAAGGAGTACAAAAGTATGAGGCAAAAACGTCTCGCATCCTTAGCTTCCCTGACAGTGCTGATGGTTGCGGCGATCGCCCCGATGGGGAATCTCCGCGCTGAAACCTTTGCAGAAGCATCAGAAACAGAAACCTCCATCGCCCAATCTGTGGCAGTGGGAATCTGTCCTAACCAATTACAACAGGCGATCGATGGTGTGATTCGCAATCCGACATTTTCTGGAGCCAAGTGGGGCATCCATGTGGAAACTTTAAATGAAGGCCGCGTCCTCTACACCCATGGAACCAACCAATATTTGATTCCTGCTTCCAATATCAAAATCCTCACCACAGCAGCAGCTTTGCAATTGTACGATCCCCTTTCTCCCATTCGGTCCTCGAATTTAGAGTCCTGGGTTCGTACTATCCTGCAAAGAAGTAATAATGATTATGCTGATGCCCTACTGCGAGGAATTGGCGGTACCCAGGCCGTGCGATCGGCGCTAGGTCGTTTGGGAGTTTCATCGGATTACCGACAGGCAGATGGATCGGGGTTATCTCGGAACAATTTGGTTACGCCTTCGGCATTGGTGGACATTTTGAAAGCGATTGTTCAACGCGGTCATGGTAAAGAAGTATTTTATGCTTCTCTCCCCGTTGCCGGGCGTAGTGGCACCCTTGCGGGACGTTTTCAGTCAACTCCTGCCCAGGGAATTGTTCATGCTAAAACTGGAACGCTGAATGGTGTAAGGGCGCTTTCTGGGTATTTAGAACATCCAGAATATGGAGTGCTTGTTTTTAGCATTCTTGTGAATCAACCGGGTCAGTCGGGACAGCGATTGCTGAATGCGATCGATAATATTGTAGTTCGTATGGCGAGCATGAATAGTGTTAGCTGTTCGCGCCCTTTTTAAACCGAGTAAAGTTTTTATGGTGGTGTTGAGGAGATTTTGCCAAGTGTTGAGGAGTTACTGGGGGTGCCCTTCGCATCCCTTTAAAATTTTCGGTTTGGCGATCGCGCTGATTTTGTAAGAGAAGGAATTACACTTTATAATAGGGTTTTAGCCAAAATCTCACTTTAAAAATTCAAAAGTCATTGAGTCTTAAAATATGCTATACCGTCGCTTTGGTCGTACAGAATTGCAAATTCCCGTCTTCTCTTGTGGGGGAATGCGCTATCAATACAAATGGCAAGATGTTAAATGGCAAGATGTCCCTCAAGATAATCAAAGCAATGTCGAAGCTACGATTCGCCGCGCCGTAGATGTAGGGATTAATCATATTGAAACTGCCCGAGGATATGGGTCTTCGGAGATGCAATTAGGAGCGATTTTGCCCAAATTGCCGCGAGATGAAATTATTGTACAAACTAAAGTCGAACCCGTCGCCGATCCTCAAAAATTTCGACAAACCTTCGATCGCTCTTTAGGTTATTTAAAACTCGATTATGTGGACTTGTTGGGATTACACGGGATTAATAATGCCGAATTATTGCATTATAGTCTCAAACCGGGGGGCTGTTTGGCAGAGGCGAAAAAGTTACAAATGGAAGGAAAAGTACGCTTTATTGGCTTTTCTACTCATGCTCCTACAGAGATTATTATTGAAGCGATAGAATCGGGAGAATTTGATTATATTAATTTGCATTGGTACTATATTTTTCAAGATAATTGGCCGGCGATTGAAGCGGCACGCCGTCAAGATATGGGGGTTTTTATTATTAGTCCCTCCAATAAAGGGGGAATGCTCTATCAAGCGCCGCAAAGGTTAGTAGAGTTATGTCAGCCGTTAAGTCCAATGGTCTTTAATGATTTATTTTGTTTGTCTCATCCCGAAGTTAATACTCTTTCAGTTGGTGCTTCTTGTCCTGCGGATTTTGACGAACATTTAAAAGTTTTAGATTTGCTCGATCGCAGTGATGAAATACTACCTCCGATTATAGAACGATTGGAACAAGAGGCGATCGCCCGCTTAGGAAAAGATTGGTATTTAACCTGGCGAGAAGGACTTCCCAAACCTGAAGAAACTCCAGGTAATATCAATATTCCGACGGTGTTATGGTTGCGAAATTTGGCGATCGCTTACGACTTGATTGAATATGGAAAAATGCGCTACAATCTGCTAGGAAATGGCGGTCATTGGTTTGCTGGCAAAAAAGCCAAAAATATTCCTCAATTCGATTTTACGGCTTGTTTGCAAAATAGTCCTCACCGCGATAAAATTCCCGAATTTTTGGCAGAATGCGATCGGCTTTTAGGAGGAGAAGGAATTAAACGTTTATCTCAACAATAAAATTATTCTTGCAGAAATAGAGATTGATGGCGATCGCGATCGAATCCTTTATTCGGTATAATGGTTTTAAACGTATCGACTCAATTGAGGCAATGGTACAGCAACTTAATCCCTTATTCATTGACGAGGATAGTCTTTATCCGGAAAGTGACGGTAAACCCTTGGCAGATAATACGACTCAATTTCGCTTAATTGTCACGATTCAAGGTGGCCTCGATACTTTATTTCAAGATCGAGAGGATGTATTTATTGCGGGAGATTTATTCTGGTATCCGGTTCAATTGTCAGTGCAACAGATTTTAGAGCAAAAGAAAGCTCAAAGACAAGCTCCTGATGTTATGGTGGTATTCGGACGACCCAAAGGCGATCGACGCTCTTACAAGCAGTGGGAAGAGGAAAATATTGCCCCACAAGTAGCGTTTGAAATTCTCTCGAAAAGTAACAGAAAAGGAGAGATGGAGGATAAATTTAAGTTTTATCAACAGCATGGTATTGAGGAATATTATCTTTACGATCCGAAAAAGAATCGCTTGCAAGGATGGTTGAGAAAGGGAAAAAAGTTAAATGAAATATCACAGATGGAGGGATGGAAAAGTCCGCGTTTGGGAATAAAGTTTAGTATTGCATCGGGAGATTTGGCTCTATTTTATCCGAATGGAGAACCGTTTACATCTTATGTGGAGACTGCTGTACAGCGCGATCGCCAAAAACAAAGAGCCGATCGCGAACGACAAGAGAAGGAATTTGCACAACAACAGCGCGATCGTGAACGAGAAAGAGCTAATCTTGAAAAACAAAGATGCGATCTCCTCGAAAGAGATCGCCTGCAAACTCAAGCACAATTAGAGGAAGAACAAAAGAAAAATCAAGAATTGCGCGATCGCCTTCGACAAATGGGAATTGATCTCTGATAATATTTTTCTACTCAAAGACTTAAGGTATAAGTGGTAATCTCATTTGAACGTTACTAATCCGATTCCTTGCTATCTCGCAGTATTCTTTGCTAATATCAATACCTATAAAATTTCTACCCAGTTCTTGTGCAGTCTTACAGGTTGTACCGCTTCCGCACATGGGATCGAGAATTAGATCGCTTTGATTTGACCATGAGGAAATATGATCTCTAGCAAGTTGACAAGGAAATGGTGCTGGATGATCTTTTGCTTCTTGATCTTCTGAATTTTTACCAACGACATACTCCCAGATATTACCTTTGATCTTTTGTTGTTTTACAGGTTCAGCCATTTTGCTTCTTTTCTGTTCATTTTTTGAATAATTCTTGTATGTTGTTCCATTAAGTTTTAGTCCTGCGTGCAAACAATCTATCTTTAATGGGTTATGTGTTTCAACTCGTCCTTTACTCAAGACAAACATATATTCAAATTCATTGTTATATCTATGTCGGTAAATTTGTGGTATCGGATTTCTTTTTCTGAAAATCATCGTATCATGAAGATTAAATCCAATTTCTTTAAAAAATAGTGCTTGTTTAAAACTTGTTCCTGTTTCACTGCCATTAATTGTAGCATCTCCAACGACCCAAACAACAACGCGACCTTTCTTAATGATACGATAGAGTTCTTTGGCGATCGCCTCAAATGGCAATTCATAGCCTTTATATTTCCTTAAGTTATCGTAAGGTGGAGAGGTGAGAATCATATCTACAGATTCATTCTCGAAATGTTGCATTACTTCGAGACAATCTCCTTGAGATATTTTGTTGATGAATTCTGCGATCGACATAATTATTTCTATGAGTTTTAATTTAAGAAAACAACAAATACAAAAGAAAAAAATTGCGCGATCTCCTTCGACAATTAGGGATCGATCCCGATTCTCTTAATCCATCTTAAATTTTTACATGAGATAACTCTTTTCTAAAGTTCTGTATATATCGCAATTGGATCGATCACAATTTCATTGGGTAACTTTTTACTGAACTGTTGTTCAATATTGGCTAATTGTTCAATTATAAGCATCAATGCTTCTTTTATAGAAGCATCTGCGGGTAATGTTGGAATAATATCTGGGTTAGTTCTCTCAGATATTTGAGTAATCAATCCAAACACAACTAATTGTTTTTCTGTTTTTCTAGAATATTTCTTAATTAGAATTTCTTCTGGTTCGCGTAGATATTCTCGCTGGAGAACTGAATAAAAGACTAAATCATTGATTTTTTGATGTAGTTCAAGTTGATCTTTAAATCCATAATTTATCAGCACTAATATTTTTTTCAGAAACTCAGGATCTTGATAAAGCCCTTCCTTTTCAGCTATTTCCCTAATAGTATTGGTGAGTTTTTTATTTTCTTGATTTTGGTTTTCTAGAGAAAATCCTTTGTTTTTACTCTGTGATTTACGAGTTTGTGAATTAATTGTCTTTATCTTTTCATAGTTTGTTGCGTAAACTATAGCTTCACCAATTGCATTAAAATTTTTAAATAAATGGGTTATTCGTTCAATATCATAAAATGTAGCTTTTGCACTGACTCTAATAAAAGATTGTTCTTCAAGTAAATTTTTGTTTGTTTCGGAAATGACTTCTTCATTATATTGGGCAACTTTTCCAAGGTCTACTAAATGTTTCTCAAATACTGAGTATGAATAATCGTGAAGATATTTTTTTTCAGTATCTCTACCGCTAATAGTTAATACATCAGCAAGAACTTTCCCACTTGCAATAGGTCCTTTCTGTGATTCATTATTTTGTTTCACTTGTTTATTTTCATTGATAATATACTCAGTAATACCTTGAAATATTTGAGATGAAAGCGAGTACATTTTTTTTTCATCTAAATAAATAAGATTTCTGATTTTTGCCTCTGTTTCCATTTCTGTTTGTTTCATGATTTTTGTCTCCGTTATTTTCATAGTTACTGGTTTTTTCGCTTCCGATTCAGATAATCTTGATAATACTTGTTTCTAGTATCGATAATTGACCAAATAGAAACGCTACAACCTGCCACAGCTAATAAAAGCGTGAGAATAATAATGATTGCATTCATTTTATCATCCCTCGTGCTTCCCAATATGAAATCCTATGGTAAACAGTGTAACTGGTGATCAAAGATATTATCGCTAACAAAAGTGTACAATAATTTATTGTTGTTACCTCGATAGCAGATTCATCAATTTCACCAAATAATGTCAATGCGAAAAGAACGCTATAAAAAGCAATAAATACAATAGATGTTCCATTTTGGATAGTCTTCCAAGATGTATCTGACAATATGATATGTTCAATTTCATTAATATTTGAAATATGTAATACTAATCCAAAGGATGTGCAGTCTGATGCAGTGAACAAATTTACCGCATCGCGCCCGGTCACAAACCAGACAAGAAGTCTTGAAGCAATAGGTATGAGGCCAACAAGAACTGTATAAATCAGCCATTTTATCTTCTTATTTGGCTTTTTGTTTGTTTGTTTCTTAATTGGCTTTGGAGTCGGTGTCATTTCTAACCAAAATAATACGTTTGGACTATTTATCGTACAAGAACTTTCTATCTATCTAGTGTACCTGATAAAGATACAGGTAGAAATTGTGGAACAGTTCCAACTACGATCTCACTCCTCAAATTCCCAACCATCAACAGAGGCTCATTACCTTAATTATGAAGTAGCGTAAAAAAACTGTAAAAAATGTTACCGTTACTGGATTTACTTTGTAGCATTGACTACATTTTGTAGAAGAAGCCTTTGGAGAAATGTAAATGAATACTCATACCCATAGCCCCGATCGCAGTTTAGAGAATTATGCCGAACACCCTTACTTGCTGGTGATTAGCGTATTTTTAGCCTCCTTGATCGTGGGACTGCTACCGATCGCCATTAGCAGCAATCTTGCGACCAGTAGTAATCAAGATACAGCCCCCATAACCCTAGGAGAAGCGGGACTTTGGAACGCCGTTGGACGTTAACTCAGACCCTGACGAGATTCTGTTGAGTCGCCAATTCCGAGGAAATGGATTCGGGAGTCATCACCTGTACCCGCACCGCACAAGCCTTTAATTCTGGTTGTAGAGAGTCGGGACAGGATTCGGGGTGAGTGAGGGCGTTTACTTCTGCATCATAAGCCCATAATGCTCCCCAGTGCATGGGTGCAAAAACCGTTCCCTTGGCGATCGCCTTCGTCACCTTAGCAGGTAGACGACAAACCCCGCGACGCGATCGCACTTCCAACCAACTCTCATTTTTAACCCCCAATTTCTTCGCATCGTGGGGATGAATTTCGAGGAAGGGACGGGGGTGCATTTTCACGATCTTCTCAATGCGTCCCGTGCGCGTTTGCGTATGCCAATGCCCGTATAATCGTCCAATGGTAAGCACGAAAGGATATTCCTCATCGGGAGGTTCCGCCAAACCACGCGAGTGATAAGCGGCAAAAATTGCCCGTCCATCGGGGGTGTGAAACTGCAAATCTGTATAGAGTCGCTTACCCCGATTATTGGGTAATGGGTCATCGGTATCGGATAATTGTTCCCGATCGGGACATGGCCATTGAATCGGACCCTCTTCCTGCAAGCGATCGTAACTAATGCCGGTCATATCGCAAGGGCGATCGCGGGTTAATGAGACAAACTCTTGATAAACTGCCGAGGAGTCAGTAAAATTGAACTGTTCCTCAAATCCCATCCGGCGACCTACTTCCGCAAAAATCTCCCAATCTGGCCGAGATTCTCCCACTTGAGGGCGAAATTGGGGGCATAATGTTACCACTCGTTCGGAATTGGTCATAATTCCCGTTTTTTCTCCCCATTGTGCCGCAGGAAGCAAGATATGGGCATAAGCTGAGGTTTCTGTGGGATAGTAAGACTCTTGATAAATGGTAAAAGGAGAGAGTTTCAGTGCCGCTTGAGTGCGTCGAAGGTCTGGCATACTGACCGCAGGATTAGTCGCAGCAATCCATAAAGCCCCTACTTCTCCCTGTTCCAAACCGCGAATCATCTCCCAAACATCCCGTCCCGGTTGCGGGGAAATACTACCGGGTTTAAGTCCCCAAAGTTGCTCTAAATCGGCACGGTGTTGGGGATTTTTGACGAGGCGATATCCGGGTAAAATATGCGCCAGTCCTCCCGCTTCTCGCCCTCCCATCGCATTCGGTTGACCCGTGAGAGAAAAAGGACCCGCCCCAGGTTTGCCGATATTTCCCGTCATTAAGTGCAGATTAATTAATGTTCTCACTTTTGCCGTCCCTTCCGAGGATTGATTCATCCCCATCGACCAAAGAGACAGGACGCGATCGCTATTGCCCCATAATTGCGCTACTTTTTGCAAATTTTGAACGGAAATACCGCATTTTTTGGCCACTGTTTCCGGGGCATAATTCCAAATCACTGAGGAATAAGCAGGGAAATTGCGGGTACATTCATCGATAAAAACACTGTTAATTTTGCCCCAACGCATGAGTAAATAGGCAATACCGTTGAGGAGATCGATATCGGTTCCTGGTTTAATCGCTAAATGAATATCGGCTTTTTCAGCAGTGGGAGTACGACGGGGATCTACCACCACCATTTTAACTTTACGGTTGCGCTTGTGATGTTTAACTAAGCGATTAAAAATAATAGGATGACATTCGGCGGCATTTGTGCCGATTAAAAAAGCAAAATCCGTTTCCTCAAGGTCATCATAACAACAGGGGGGACCATCTGCGCCAAAACTTTGAATATAACCCGCCACCGCAGAGGACATACAAAGGCGAGAATTTGCGTCAAAGTTATTGGTTCCCAAACAGCCTTTTAAGAGTTTTTGGGCAATATAATAATCTTCCGTTTGTAATTGTCCCGATCCGTACATACAAATACTATCGGATCCTTGGCTAAAGCGCAGGGTTTGCAAGCGTTGGACAATGCGATCGAGTGCCTCATCCCAACTCACTCTCACAAAAGGATCGTCAAGGGAATCTCGCATCATGGGGTATTTCAAACGGTCTTTATCTAAGGACTCAGCAATAGTCGCCCCTTTAACGCAAACCATCCCCTGACTGGAGGGATGATCGCGATCGCCTCGCACTCGCCAGATGGGAGTTCCTTCACTATCGCGCAGGGTGGGGCGATCGGGGAGGGCAGGGGGTAAAACTTCGAGGCCGCAACCGACACCACAATAAGGGCAAAGGGTTTTTATCGGGTCAGTCATAATATAAATATGCGAGATTAGGATTAGGATTAAAATGTAAAATTTTGTAGGGACGTTAAATTTAACGTCCCTACGCAGTTTGTTAGCGATCTACGCTAGGAAAGTGATTCTTCAATTTTTTCCTCAAAAGAAGGAGGATGAATATAATCTTCCTCACCTTCATGATGTTCGGAAAAAGAGCCTTTCGGTTCTTTAAGAATAAACCAGCAAAGGAAAGCAACAATCATGCCACTCACCCCGAGGGTTTGGAAGAAAATTCGGTTTCCGGCTGCCCCAGCAAAACCCCAATCGGGTAATAAACTAAATAGGGTCAGGTAAGCGACGGCACCCACGTTTCCGTAAGCACCTACATTCCCAGCAATTTGTCCGGTAATACGACGCTTAACCAAAGGTACGATCGCAAAGGTAGATCCTTCTGCTGCTTGCACAAAAAAGGAACAAGTCATGGTTAAAAGAACAGCTAGGGGCAGAAACCAGGCCCCACTGACCAGACTCATCATCAAATAGCCTAATGCCATACCTGCGGTTAATATGGCCATTGTGTTTTTGCGAGACCCCAATTTATCAGAGATCAAACCGCCACCAGGACGGGACATGAGGTTCATAAAAGCATAACTGGCTGCAATCATTCCGGCGGCTTGTTTACTCAAGTCAAAGGTGCCTTCAAAGAAGGCGGGAAGCATGGAAACAACGGCAAGTTCGGAACCAAAGTTAACCACGTAGGTTAATTCGAGTATGGCAACTTGAGAGAAATTATAACGATCTTCCGGGGCGTAGTGTTTTTTTCCGGTCATCAATGCTTTATTGGCTTCCCAACAACCGTAGGCTTGAAAGAGATATAAGCCGGCTAAAAATGCCCAGGTAATATAGAGGGCAGTTGGGTTCAGGAAACCAACTTTATTCAAACGCCATGCTAATAGGGCGAGAATGCCGATTAAGGGTACATTCATGGCGAGGAGTAACCAGAAGTCTTTTTGGGTGGTGACTTCAATTCCTCCGGCGCGATTGGGACGCTGATAGACTTTACCTTGAGGGGTATCTTTGACGTTAAAGAAGTAAATCACTCCGTAAACGGCGGCAAAAATTCCCGTTGCGGCGATCGCCATACGCCAATTTAACATGGCTTCTCCGGTGACAGGATTCACGGCACCAAAGGCAACCCAACCGGCGATCGTTGGCAGAGTAAAAGCCGCGGCCGCAGAACCAAAGTTCCCCCAACCCCCGTAAATGCCCTCTGCTAACCCAATTTCTTTGGGAGGAAACCACTCGGCTACCATGCGAATACCGATGACAAATCCTGCACCGACGATACTTAACGCTAAACGGCTAAGAACCAATTGGCTGAAGTTTTGTGCCAGTGCAAAAGTTAAACAGGGAATGGCTGCATATATCAACAGCAAGGAGTAAGTAATGCGCGGTCCGTATTTGTCCAATAACATCCCGATAATAATTCGGGCGGGGACAGTCAGGGCAACGTTACAGATCGCGATCGTGCGAATTTGTCCGATTTCTAAACCAAAATCTGCTTGTATTGCTGTGGAGAAAGGGGCAAAGTTAAACCAAACCACAAACGACAGGAAAAAAGCAAACCAGGTGAGGTGCAAAATGCGGTAACGACCGCGATTAAAGTTGAGAAATAATTCACCAATCATTCTTGATTTTCAGGGTTACTAAACAACAAAAGGTTAAAGAGTTTTGGAGATTCAAGAATGGAAATTTAGCTATGTTTTAGTGCTAAGAATTCCGATAAGACGAATGAGCGCTTTGATTGAGGTTTATTCAAGACAGAAATCATTGAATTGCCTCAATCTGAGTTTTTAGAATCACATCTCTGATTAGGTTTTTTAGTATCTCGCGATACAAAAATCAAATATCAATGCAAAAACAGTTATTTCCCGATTCGTTTTGTGCATAAATTGTGCTAATTTTAAGTTCTAAAAAATCTCTAAAAAAAAAGCTCGGCGATCGCCGAGTTTATAAATTCAGGAAAGTTGAAGAGTGAAGAGTGAATAGTGAATAGTGAATAGTGAATAGTGAATAGTTATTTTGCTGTTGCGCCAAACTTTTCCAGCATTAATTCTTCTAAAACTTCGGGTAATTCATCGCAGGGAATTCCTTTCCGAACGCAAGTTCCCAGTTTAGCATCTTTGCCAACAGTACCCCCCATGTAAAGATCGACTCCTTCGACAGTTTTTCCGTCTTTACGCACCTTGGTTCCCATTAAACCAATATCAGCAACTTGAGGCTGTCCGCAAGAGTTAGGACATCCCGTCCAATGAATGCGAAGGCGATCGCCGATCTCTAATTTTTGATCTAAATTACGGGCAATATTTAAGGCGCGTTGTTTGGTTTCCACTAAGGCGAAATTACAAAATTGACTCCCCGTACAAGAGATTAGCGATCGCACTAAAGGAGTCGGCGCGATCGCATATTGTTGTAAAATAGGTTCTGCCAAAAGCGTCTCTACATTTTCATTGGCAACATAGGGAATAATAACATTTTGTTCGACAGTTAAACGCAGTTCTCCCTGGCCGTAAACCTCTGCCAATCGTGCCAATTCAAACATCCCTTCTGCATCATCAAAACGACCGACGGGAACGTGCAAACCAACATAACTATATCCAGCTTGTTTTTGAGGATTTACCCCCAAACAATCTCGCTTATCCCAATCCATTTCATCTTTAGGGGCGGCGGATAAAAGTTCTTTACCAAAAACCTTTTCTACTTCAGCACGAAACTTATCCATTCCCCACTCATCAATTAACCACATTAAACGAGATTTTTGCCGATTTGCCCTCGAACCATTGTCTCGGAAAACAGCAAGAATTGCACAAGATAACGTCACAACATCTTCATTAGGAGGAACCCAAGCATGGAGGGGAATTGCTGGGGCGCAACGTTTGGCAGAAAAGAAGCCACCTACAAGAACATTAAAGCCTAATTCGCCTTCTCGATAGGCAGGAACAAAGGCAATATCGTTAATTTCGGCGTGGATGGAGTTATCTCTTCCTCCTTCTAAAGCAATGTTAAATTTGCGAGGAAGATTGGTAAAAGCGGGGTTTCCTTGACCGCTATTTGTAATCGCATCTTGTACCTTTTGCGCCAATTCTCGAGTATCGATTAGTTCGTCACCATCAATGCCAGCAATAGGAGATCCAGTAATATTGCGAACATTATCCATTCCTGACTGGATCGAAGTCAAACCGACTGCATTTAACTTGCGGAAAATGTCAGGAATATCTTCCAAACGGACTCCTCGCAGTTGAATGTTTTGGCGAGTGGTAATATCGGCACTCCCATCGTCGCCGTAGCGTTGAATAATCTCAGCTAAAACTCGCATTCCTTGGCTAGAAATAACCCCGCTAGGAATCCGCAAGCGTAACATGAATTTACCCGGTGTAACAGGACGGAAGAAAATCCCCAACCATTTTAAGCGATGTTCTAAATCTGTTTTATCGACGGCTTCCCAACCAATTTGAGCAAAATGTTCTAGTTCGTCTTTCACGGCTAGTCCATCTTTTTCGGCTTTAAATTTTTCAAATTTATTGAGTTTTGTTTGGGGTTCGACTGCAATTACCATAAGTTTATCCTTGCGCTGCGATCGCTTAAATTCGTTCTAGAATACTGTTTTGTGAATTTTACAATTGCTCTAGCAATTTTTACGTTGTTTGTAGACTATGGGGAGAGACAGAGGATTTTTGTAAATTTTGTTACACAATCTTGAATTTTATGAAGTAATTGCATGAATTAGAGGGCGATCGCGCATAGTTGCGATCGCCCTCTTTTAAAGTGAGTCAAAACCCTCTTGAAAAAGGGAAGAAATTACTGAATCAGAGGGATTTCTGAAACTTAAGTCCTTGTCTTACAAAGATTATCGCTTGAATAGTTGCACTATTTTTGGGGAATTGAGAAAATGCTTGGGCTTGGCTCATACTGCAATTAAAGTAGGGTTTGACTTCTTCTGTAAATAGCGATCGACTAATTTTATGGTATTGCCGATGCCATCTTCCGCGCGAATTTGCTCTCCCAATTGACGCGATCGCGCTTTGATATTCTCATCTTCCGTTACCGTGGCGATCGCATTAGTCAAGGCTTCTGCGGTTAAGTTTTTTTGGTGAATCGGAGGTGCAGCAACCCCTAACTTATTCATATAATGACCCCAAAATGGCTGATCCCCCAAAAAAGGAACAATAACCATTGGAACTCCTGCCTGTAGCGTAGCAGAGGTCGTTCCCGCCCCTCCATGATGCACGATCGCCGCGAGTTGGGGAAATAACCAACTATGAGGAATAGAGTCAATTGTGAAGATATCATCATCATCAATATTTGTACTGAGTCCACCCCATCCTTTCATGAGAATACCCCGTTTGCCCGTCCGTTTTAAAGCCTCGATAACATTGTCTGTAACCCTTTCCGAACAACGATTGAGCATACTGCCAAAGCCAACATAAACAGGTTTTTCCCCGGCTGCCAAAAAGTCTAATAAAGCTGAAGACGGTTGCCAATTTGACTCATCGGGCAAAAACCAATATCCTGTAACGTGATGCTTTGACGACCAATCATTGGGCTTAGGAATTGCGGCGGAGCTATAACCGAATAAAATAGGATGTCCTGGTGTAGAAAAGTGTCCTGCATGAGGCCAAGAGGGTAAACCAAAAACATCTTTGCGCCATTGATTAATCGGCTTTCCTAGGGCTTGCCAATACAGTTTTTCCATGAGAACATGGCTTCCCCAGTTGTACCAAGGTCCCAAGTTAAGATTGGGCGATGTAAAACAATTTGGAAATGCCTTCGTGCGCGTATAGGGCTGTAACATTCCCGAAAATGCAGGAATATTCAATGCTTCAGCAATATGAGGTGCAGCCATTGCCAAGGGTCCATAGATCATTACCTCTGTATCTTCACAAGCGGCAAGAGAACAATCGAACTGTTGCCGTAAAACCGGGCGTACCATTTCAGCATAATCAGAAAACAGGCGCAGGGGATTCTTGCCGTTATTTTCCAGCCATCGTTGTCCGATCTCCCCTTCCAGCATAGCTTGCGGCTCTCCATCAATGGGCATAAACTCTAAGCCCCAACTTTGAATAAAGCTGGCAAAGGGAGGAGGTGCGGCAAGACGCACGGTATATCCGGCTTGTTTGAGACCCACCCCAAGGGCAACATAAGGCTGAACATCTCCTCGAGAGCCGAAGGTTAAAATTGTTAAGCGCATAATCGTAAATCGTGAAAGAATAGCAATACAGATATTCACATTTATAGCAATTCTCTCTTTTTGATTTATCCGTAGTTTTACTCCTTTTAGTAGTCCTTCTTTTAACTTAAAACCCGATCGCCCGCGAATCTACCCAAGAATCATCAGCCAGTTTAGCCCAAGCGATGCCATTTGCCAGCGATCGCGCATTTGTCACCCGCAATTTGTCTCCTGCTTCTACGACTCCGATCGCTTCCCCGTTAGGGCGATCGTATTTTTGGGCGTTACGGATGGCAGGAAATTGCCCGCGATCGCCTTGAAAATTCTGGGTGAGTGGGGTGGACAACTCTGGAGACTGCCCTGATCGCGTCTCGACAATTTGCAAGAAATCTTTGGCGATCCAAGTACCTTGACGGGTTTGCACCCAAGTATAACTCCCTTGCGATCGCTCTTCCCCTGTTAAAATCACTAAAGTTCCTTCAAGCAGAGAACCTACTTTTTCCCCGTTAGGGTGGCGGCGAGTATTAATTCCTTGTTGGTTTGGGGTAGTGACGCGGGCTTGAGTGGATGTTTGCGGAGAGGCTGTTTTTTGCGGCTCTAGGACGGGTTGCAGAAAAGTTTTAGCAATCCAACCATTTTGGGTTGTTTTGACCCAACGATAGCGCCCTAACTGCTTTTCCTCTCCTGTTAAAAATACTGTTGCTGCCTCGGGAAGTCCGCCTATTTTGGCACCATTGGGAGTCGATCGCACATTTACTCCCTTGCGATCGGGGGTACGAATAACCGCTTGCAGGGTTTTTCCTCCAGTATTCTCTGTAGCGTTTAATCCTAAAGAAGCAAGAGTTTCCTTACCTGCAATACCATCTACCGATCGCAAACGTTGACGCTGTTGATAGTCTCGCACGGCGCGTTCGGTTTGCCTACCATAAATTCCATCAGCAGGGATATCGAGTACCTGTTGGATTTTCACTACAGTATCACCGCGACTGCCCTGGCGATAGGCGATCGCGTAACTGGGAAAATGGGTCGTACACAGGAGAGACAAAAGTACAAGAGTTCCACCTAACCCTCGATAATTGAGGGATGGGGAAACAGATTTCTGGATCGGGTCTTCATAAGAGACGGCATAGTAGGTAAAAGCAAGAGTTTCCATTGAAATTTTTCCATAAATAGAACTTACTGCAAATTTTCCAAACGAATGCGGGGATCGACAGCTTGTAACAACAGGTCAGACAATAAATTACCGATAATTAACATCAAAGCCCCCATCATCAAACTCGCCATTACCAAATACAAATCTTGTGTCATCACTGCGCCTAAAATTAATCGCCCTAACCCCGGCCAATTAAAGAAATATTCGGCAATAAACGAACCACTTAATAAACTAGCAAATTCAAAACCCAAGATTGTCACCAAAGGATTCACCGCATTGCGTAAAGCGTGAACATACATGACTCGATCTTCAGATAAACCTTTTGCTCTTGCGGTTTGAATGTATTCTTGTCGCAGAACATCTAATAAAGAGCCTCGGGTCAAGCGTTGCAGTCCGGCAAAACTGGTAATACTCAGGGCAATTGTTGGTAGAATCATGTGCCAAGCAATATCAAAAATCTTGCCTAGAAAAGAGAGTTCATTATGGTTAATACTGGTCATCCCTCCTACGGGAAGTAAAGGGGAGAGAAGTTGAGCCACAAAAAGCAGTAATAATGCGGTAATAAAACTGGGAAACCCCTGACCGATATAACTGAGAACTCGTAAGGCTTTATCTAAAGGTTGATTTTGTTTAACAGCACCGATAATTCCCAAAGGAAGCGCGATCGCCCAAGTGACAATAATCGAAGAAATTGCCAAAAGTAAAGTATTGCCCATGCGTTCGATAATGAGAGAACCCACATCTCGCGAATAGACAAAACTGCGACCGAAATCGAAGTGCGTCACCACCCCCACCAACCAGGTCCAATACTGAAGCCACATGGGTCGATCCAGTCCATATCTTGCGGTTAATTGGGCGATCGTATCTTCAGAAATTGTCGGATCTTCCTTCAGGATATCTAGATAGTTACCTGGGGCAAGTTGGATAATCGCAAAAGATAGCGCTGAGGCTAACAACAGCGTTAACAGCGCTTGTAATAAACGTTTGAGAATATAGAAAGTAGTCTCCTCGGTGAGGAGATTGAGAACTCCTCGGAAAAAAGAAGCAGGGCGATCGCGCAATTTAGTAGTAGTCATATAGTGGGATGAAGAATTAAAGAATCAAGAATGAGGGATAAAGTTTTTTTGCCTGTTGCCCGTTCCCTCTTGCCTATTCCCTATCTAATACTCAATTAAACTTACAATGGGAACATCCGGTAATTTTTTGCGCCCCCCCAAATCCATTAACTCAATCAGGAAAACAAAACCCTCCAGATGACCACCACATTGTTCCACCAGATCGGCTGTTGCTTTCGCAGTTCCCCCCGTCGCAATCAGATCGTCAACAACGATCACTCGCTTACCCTCCTCAACGGCATCTTGGTGCATTTCGAGGCAATCTGTGCCGTATTCTAACTCGTATTCCACCGAATAAACCGCCCCAGGTAATTTACCTGGCTTGCGAACGGGAATGAATCCGGCCTTTAATTGATAAGCCAATAATGGCGCAAAAATAAAACCGCGAGATTCCATTCCTAAAACATAATCCGGTTCTAGCCCCATTTCCTGACATCGTTTGCTTAACGTATCCGCAGTGTGGCGTAAACCCTCGGGATGCTTCAATAGAGTGGTAATGTCCCGAAACAAGATTCCGGGTTTGGGAAAATCGGGAATATTGCGAATGAGTGATTGGATATCCATTAGAAAGACAAAATGATAAACCTATTGAAAGATAGTACACTAAGGATCTGAATCGTTAATTATTGGTTTCTTTATTTTTCCCCATTAATAATTGATAATTGTTTAATGAGTCAAGCTGCAAGCGTCAAGTCCGAGTCTAATCCGTCAAAGCCTTCAAAACTCTTGGTTTTGGACAATTTGCCAAACTTGCCCGGTGTTCAGGAATGTTCCCCTCGCGTGCAACAGAAAATTGACCTAATTTTGTTGGCTCTCGAAGCACTAGAGTTGGGAGGTTCAGAACATATGCTGGCCACCGCCCAAGAGTTAGAATTACAAAGTATTATTGATAATCGCGTGACTTTATGGCGGTTGCGCTGTTCTAATCCTTGGCGGCGATCGCACAGCCGGGATTCTCTCACGTTGAATCAAGCCAAGGCATTAACGATGGTGGCCAGCTTTCGGGCGCAAAAACTGTCGGTATTGATTCGCCAGTTACTCGTGGCACGCCAGCAAATTCAACAAAAGGGGCTACCATTAGAACAGCATTTTCGCCTCTCTGAATATTTGGAACGCTTTCGGGCGCATTTTCGCAGTCACATGAATTCTAAACGGGCAAAAGTGGCCTTTTATTTGTCCAGTAACGAACGATTGAATGATTTGGCCATGTCTTTGTTGGGTCAACTGCTTTTCTGTACGGGGACGGCAGGAAGGCAACGATTTTGGGTTAGTTTGTTTGATGGAGAAGTGCTATGACAATTAAACGCCAGTATAATTTGCCCAATTGTCGGCTCGTTTTGGAAGGATTGGACAATGAAAATCTGGAAGGCAATCAGCGCGATCGCCGACCCTTACTCTCGGTTCTCGTTCATGCTGAATGCCGTTTTACGGGGATAGAACCGCCTCTAGCGGGGGGAAAGGATTTTCTCTATAGTTTGGTTAAAGC
>NZ_JAYGHV010000401.1:0-23231 GCF_034932145.1 Spirulina sp. 06S082
CATTGCAATGCCCAACGGACTAAGGCGACGCGATTCTTGGTTAATGTTTTCGTTAAAATATTGCTGATGTGGTTATCTACCGTTCTCTTGCTAATTGCCAATTCGCGAGCGATTTGATGATTGGTCAACCCATTAGACACGCATTCGATAATCTGTACCTCCCGTTCCGATAGCGATATCGGCGAGTTGAACTTACTTTCAGACATAGAAGCTCTACCCTTAGTTATTTTTACTTATTCTGCACCAATTTTAGCGGAAACCCGATCGCCCTTGCGTCCTTTATTGATAATTGTTCATTGATGATTGATAATAATTCATCGATCATTGTTCAATCTCAATCGATCGCCCGTTCCGAATCAATGAGACAATAAGAGCGAATCTCTATCGAAAAGTAAAGGTTGTATGAGTCATCTGCGTGCGATCTGTTTGGGTGAAATCCTGTTTGATTGTTTGGCGGATCGAGTGGGAACTTCTCGAGAAGAAGTCCAAAATTGGACTCGTTTTCCGGGGGGAGCGCCTGGAAATGTAGCCAGTGGTTTAATGAAGTTAGGTACACCTGCTGCATTTATTGGCTGTGTCGGGCAAGATGCCGATGGAGAAGAATTGGTTCGTTTGCTACAACGATTAGACGTAGATTGTCGAGGCGTTCAATATCATCCCACGGCACCAACGCGGGAAGTGTATGTTTTACGTCAAGAAAATGGCGATCGCCTTTTCGCTGACTTTGGCGAAAATGCCCCCGATACTTTTGCTGATGCTTATTTAGATAGTTCGCAACTTCCCGTCGAACTCTTTCAGGCTGCCGAATACTTGGTCATTGGTACATTAGAATTGGCTTATCCTCAAACACGAGAGAGTGTATTTCGGGCTTTAGAACTGGCAGACGAATACTATCTCAAAATTGTTTTGGATGTGAATTTGCGACGGATGTTTTGGGTTAATCCCCAAGAATCTTATCGTTTGATTAGTTCTTTATGGCAAGCCGTTGACTTTATCAAATTTTCTGGGGAAGAAGCGCGTTATTTTTTCGGAACCGCCGATGCAACGACAATTTTCTATGAGATCGATTCTGCGGAAGGTGTTATCGTCACCAATGGGGGTAGCGGCAATATTTCCTACTGTTTAACCGACAATTCCGGCGCGATCGCGCCATTTAATATCCCTGTTAAAGACACAACAGGGGCAGGAGATGCCTTTGTTGCTGGGTTGATTCATCAATTTTGTCAGCGCGGAATTGGTTGCTTGCAAGATGCCGATATGGCTCGAGAAATTGTTACTTATGCCGCCGCCGTAGGTGCGATCGCCACCACTCGATCGGGTGCCATGAATGCTCAACCCACAGCATCGGAAGTCGATATATTTTTACAAAATAATGGGTAATCATTAAATTTTGCCTATTGCCTACAAATACAATTCTGCCACCTCTGTGACCGCCATGCGCGATCGCGCCCCCAAGGTAAGAGGGGAGGTTTCCCCGCGATTAAAACGATCGGCAGCAGCACAGGCGATCGCGGCGGCATTATCGGTGCAAAGATTTAACGGGGGACAGTAAACTTGTAAGTTATGCTGGGTCGCGGCTTCCTGAAGATGCTTTCTTAAAGCACTATTCGCCGCCACCCCTCCCCCTAACACGATCGCCTTTAATTCGTAATCTAAAGCGCAAGCAATAGTTTTTTTCACCAGCGATCGCGCCACGGTTTCTTGAAAACTGGCAGCCAAATCCGCGATCGGCAATTCTTCTCCCTCTGCCTCTAACTTTTGTACTAACCGCAACATCGCTGTTTTTAAACCGCTAAAACTGGAATCATAGGGATGATAGCCCCCTTCCGGCTTAGATACCCGTCCTTCCGGTAAAATAAAGGCTTGGGGATTGCCCTGTTTGGCAATTTTATCGATCGCAGGTCCTCCAGGATAGCCCAACCCCAATAACCGCGCCACCTTATCAAAGGCTTCCCCTGCCGCATCGTCTCGCGTTGCCCCTAACTGCTCGTATTGTCCGCCATCTCGAACGCGAATTAAGCTAGTATGACCCCCCGATACCAATAAACATAAAAACGGTGGTTCTAACTCAGGTTCGTTCAAATAGGCTGCATAAATATGCCCCTCAAGGTGATGAACCCCCAAAAAAGGCAGATTGCGAACCATCGCTAGAGTTTTCCCTGCCGTCATTCCCACCAATAGCGCCCCCACTAACCCAGGGGCGCAGGTTGCCGCGATCGCCGCGATCGCAGACCAATCTAACTCAGCCTCCTGAAAAGCCGCCTCAATACAGAAATTAATCGTTTCAAGGTGCTGTCGCGAGGCCACCTCGGGAACTACCCCCCCATACTGTTGATGAATTTTGATCTGGGAAGCGACAATATTACTCAAAATCTGGCGATCGCGCACGATCGCCACGGCGGTTTCATCACAACTGGTTTCGATCGCTAAAATTGTTGCCATTCTTCTTTGTAGATTCTCTTCTTTTTAATATTTCTTAATAATATGATAAAAACCTTGGTTAACATTACCTCATCAGAGTAATATTGCATCAATGTACAGCATCAATGTACAGCATCAATGTACAGCATCAATAGCTGGATGCTTTTGTACAAAGATAGATTGTTTTGTAACAAAAGGTAACATTTTTTATGCGAAAGTTATTGGCATTAATTTTGGTGGCCGCATTGTGGTTCAACTTTGCTCCGGCAGCATCGGCAGATAGCAATCTCGTTCCTTGTAGCGAGTCGGCAGCCTACCAGCAACGGGCGAAAACTTTTGTAAATACCACCAGCGATCCCCTTTCCGGTCAAGCTCGGGCAGAACGTTATTCTGAAGCACTTTGCGGTGTTGATGATGGTTTGCCCCGTTTGATTGTTAGCGGTCGTTTGGATCATGCGGGAGATTTTACGATTCCTGGACTCCTGTTCCTTTATATTGCAGGTTGGATTGGCTGGGTTGGTCGTTCTTACCTCATTGCCATGCGCGGTGAAAAGGATGCAGAGATGAAAGAAATCATCATTGATGTTCCTGTCGCTATCAAGTTAATGATCGGTGGATTTATTTGGCCTTTGGCAGCAGTTGGCGAGTTTACATCAGGTCAGTTAACCGCTAAGGATTCAGAAATTACAGTTTCACCTCGTTAGCTTTCTGGCTTATTCGGATTCGAGTTTAATTTTTCAGTTGTTTCGTTTATTATTTGGAGAGTCGTCACAATGGCAAAATTCCTTTCTAGCGCCCCGGTCTTACTTGCGGCATTGATGACCTTTACTGCTGGACTTTTGATTGAGTTCAATCGCTTTTTCCCCGATCTGCTGTTTCATCCTATGCCGTAGGAAATTTGCGTAATACAATTACTGTAATACAATTTCCGCCACAGATAAATCACAGATAAACTAAAAAATTGAGTGTTGTTGGAAACTCGCAGTTCTTCAAGAATTGCGGGTTTTTTATCAAAAAACTGGGTTTTAAACCCCGTCCTCTTTTACTTGGTGCGATATTTCTCTCAAATTTATGGTGTTAGCTTATCCCGAACTCAGGTTACTTAAATCAATGTGAAGGTAGCCTTTTGATGACTACCTTTTTCAGATAATCTAACAATTTTTACAATCTCTCGGGAGAATGAGAGATCGCCCAAGGCCGTCCGCTTTTGATACTTTGGTATCTTGGAGATGCGGGAGAACTTTTTTGTTTAACGAGACGAGGTTCTGGCGACGATCGCGGCAAACTCCCCGCATTGAGATTGATATTAGGGGCGCAAAAAATACGTTGGGCGATCGCATTACAAGTGGGACAATACATCGGATTATCAAACTCAGCTAAGGCTCGTAATGCTTCAAATTCACCACAAGTATCGCATCGAAATTCATACAAAGGCATTGGTTTTCTAGATAATGGATAATTGCTAGTTTCTCCTGTTTTAATGAGGGAGAATATCCTGCTCGAAAATAGAGGTCGGCAAAGCTAAAGTACAACAAGCATTGGGAATATCAACAATACCGCTAATTCGACCCTCAACGGGAGCGCAACTTAATAGTAAATAAGCCTGTTCCCCCGTAAAACCAAATTTCTTGAGATATTCGATCGCATTGAGACAAGCGCGACGATAGGCGACATGAGCATCAAGATAGTATTGTTCTCCGGTAAACTCATCAACAGAAATACCTTCAAAAATCAAGTATTCTGAGTAATGCGGTTCCACTGGACCGGGTTTAAAAATGGGGTTAATCATGCTGTATTTTTCCATCCCACCTTTAATAATATCGACATGAAGATCGATATAACCCGACATTTCGATCGCACCACAGAAGGAAATTTCCCCATCTCCTTGAGAAAAATGAATATCTCCCATCGATAATTTTGCCCCATCAACATAGACGGGAAAATAAATGCGGGAGCCTTTAGAGAGGTTCTTAATATCGCAATTTCCCCCATGTTCTCGCGGTGGTACTGTCCTTGCTGCTTCCCCCGCTACGCGATCGAAGTCTGCCCCTTTTAACGTCCCTAAAATCGCATTTTCTGGATTAGGTAAGGCTGCATAAGGAGTCATTTTCGGTTTCCACGAGGGTAATTTATCATTGGCTCCTTTCTCCACTAATGCCCGTTCTCGCGCGTTCCATGTTTCCAGTAGTTTTTGTGAGGGAGCGCAACCAATGAGACCAGGGTGAGTGATACCCGCAAAGCGCACCCCAGGAATATGCCGAGAACTCGCATAAATCCCTTGTAAATCCCAACAGGCTTTAGCGGCATTAGGAAAATGATCCGTGAGAAAACCGCCGCCATTTTCTTGGGCAAAGATGCCCGTAAAGCCCCATTCATCCCCTGGTAAAGCCCCAATATCTAACAAATCAACCACAAGAATATCTCCAGGTTGAGCGCCGTTAACATGGATAGGACCGCTAAGAACATGAACTACAGTGAGGTCTACATCGCGAACATCGTTGGGATCGTCATTATTTTTGATCTGTCCATCGGTCCAATCTTTGCACTCAATGCGGAAAATATCCCCAGGGTTTACCGATGCGATCGCGGGGATATCTGGATGCCATCGATTATGACCCACCACCTCTTGTTCTAACATGGATTTCGAGAGATCGACTTTGAAAAGTGTTTCTGGCATGGTTTTCTGGTAATAAATTTTGTTTTCATCATGTTGCGTCTTGTTAAGTTAAAATAAAAATGCTTGACAAATTAACTTGACTTAACAAGATTAAAATCCAGCGATCGCAATTTTAGGCATTCCCAGTCAAGACAATCGCGTTTTTAGACTAAAGTGGGATTTCATTTTATATCTTGACTGATTAATGGATTACCTAAACGTAACAATAGCTACAAAGATGCTCTTTTTATGACTCAATCTATTACACCAGACCAACTCAAAAACTTAGCACCCAACGCCACATCTCCTGGACAAATGGAGGAAAATAGCAATCCTCTCGGGGAATTTATCCAAGAAACCCTGGCTTTAACCAAGCGTCTTTTCATTCAACTCAAGCGCCGTCCCAGTACCCTCATGGCAGGTATTGTACAGCCATTAATGTGGTTGATTTTGTTTGGGGCATTATTTTACAATGCTCCTCAAGGATTTTTAGGTACAGATATTAGTTACGGCAAATTTCTCGCCCCTGGAGTGATTGTTTTTACGGCTTTTTCTGGCGCATTAAATGCAGGTTTACCAGTTATGTTCGATCGCGAGTTCGGATTTCTCAATCGCCTTTTGGTTGCCCCTCTCGCTTCTCGTTATTCCATTGTTGCAGCTTCTACTTTATACATTATCAGTCTTGCTTTTCTACAAACTGTGGCGATCGTTGTGGCTAGTGCTTTGATTGGTGCAGGTTTACCAAGTCTTGCGGGTTTAGGGGCGATCGCGGCGATCGTTTTTCTCATTGTTGTGGGAGTAACTGCGTTAAGTTTGAGTTTAAGTTTTGCTCTTCCTGGACATATTGAACTCATTGCTGTTATCTTTGTCACCAATTTACCTTTACTATTTGCCAGTACCGCCCTTGCACCCCTTTCTTTTATGGCCAATTGGTTGCAGTGGATAGCATCTTTAAATCCTTTAACCTATGCGATCGAACCCATTCGCTATCTCTACTTAAATGACACTTGGGGACTCAATAGTATTGTTATGAATGCCCCTTGGGGATCGATGAATTTTGCCACGGTATTACTCGTACTGTTAATATTTGATGCAATTGTTTTGACTGCGATTCAACCTTTATTACAGCGTCGTTTAGCCTAATTTCAAGGAAGAAAGAATGAGAAGAAGATCGGGTAATGAGAAAAATCAATCACTTATAATTCATTGCGCCTTCCTAACTCGAAAATACCACAACAAAAACAGCCCAAAATACCGATACTAATTGCCCAACTATGACCTAAACTCAACTCCGTCCCATAATCGCACAGGAAACCAACGAGTAAGAAAGGAAAAATCGCAAAAATTGACGCATAAAAAGCGTTTTGGGATTCTCGCGCCGGACGAGTACGCTCGAACTCCTCGGCAGACAAATAAAGGGAGCGATCGGCAAAATTAAACCAGCGATCGAACATTTCCACAAACCATTCTCGTAGGGAAGCTAACCCCAAATACAAGGCTAAAGACCACAAGGAAGAGCCTGCAATTAAGGCTGTATCGATTTCAATCCGAAAGGGTAGTAGTTCGTTTAAGATCATCGAACCCAGCAATAAAGTTAAAAAATGTTTAAATTACTTTTAAGCAATTGTAACAGACCGTTGAGACAGCCATCATCTATGCTAGATTCAAGCGCTATTAAAATTCAACATGAACCCGATCGCGAAAATTGTTACCTTTTTAGGACTCAGTAGTTTATTCCTGGCACTTCCCTCTCCTGTCCTGCGCGATCGCGGCATAACTTTTCTCGATCTCAAGGCGATCGCGCAGGATAATTCTAATAATTTTGATAATTCTATTGTACCGACTAACCTCGAGCTAGAACTACTGGTAAAAACCATCGAAAATTTCTTTGCTGGCGATCGCTACCAAACCGAATCACAAATTAGCTTAGAGGGAAAAGGTAAAGAATTTAGCGTCACCATCCGCGCTCGATCTACAGCATTTATCGATCGCTCTCAAAAGTTCCGTTCTCAATTTGCTTTTGTGAATGATTTGGGGGAAATACAACAAGAATATGAATTTATTTCTGATGGAAAGCAGGTTTGGTTATATGATAAAACTAGAGCGCAATATGCCATTTTTACCCTAGAAGAATTTTTTGAGTCTGATAATTCTATGGCTTTAGGAATATCGTCTTTTCTGTTTATTGAATTTGCCAATTTTATCAGCAATCTGCGAGAAACTCAAGGACAAGAGTTTTCCTTAGCGCAAATTTTGCAAGAGGCGATCGCCAATAACAATATCTTACTGCAAAAAACTGCTCACCGATGGAACAATCGAGAATATAGTGTTTATGAATTTAGCGATCCCAGTGCAGATTTTAATATGAGTTTATGGGTAGACTCAGAAACGGCATATTTAAAGCAAATTATAGCATCTGGAGGAGAGGAAAATATTGAAGAGTTTATCTTACAAGAAAATATTATCCGCCGTCAAGAAATACCTAGTTCAGAGAACATTACTTTCCAATTTATACCACCAAGTAGTGTCCAAAAAACTGAAACAATTAATATTTTTGATTTTTAGAGTTAAATGATTGCACTTCCACCGGATTCAAGTTGGCAAGGTCGCCTAGAATTAGTCTATGAAAAAAAAGGTGATTCTACACAAATTTTGCGTGCTTTCAATCAAGCACCTTTAAAGGTACAGCGCCCGTTTTATCCCGAAGGAAAGCACATTTGTCATACAGTTTCCTTACATACAGCAGGAGGAATTGTGGGGGGCGATCGCCTCGTTCAATCCTTCCAATTAAACCCTAAAAGTCGAGTTTTAATCACAACAGCAGCAGCAGCAAAAATTTATGGTAGCAAGGAAAAACAAGCCAATCAAATCATCACTGCACGAGTAGAAGAACAAGCATTTTTAGAATGGTTGCCTCAAAGTACAATTGTCTTTAATGGGGCGATGTATTGCCAAAAAATGCGAGTAGAATTAGCAGATCGGGCAGGGTTTTTCGGTTGGGAAATCTTACGTTTTGGACGTAGTGCGAGAGGAGAGAAATTTGTTCGAGGAGAATGGCGATCGCATTTAGAAATTTGGCGAGATAAAAAGCTACTCTGGTGCGATCGCCAATGGTTGCCAGGATGTGAAGAAACTTACACGCATCCCCATAGTTTAGGAGGATATCCTGTTGTCGGTCATTTAATTTGGTTTGGAGGTTTAGACATAGAAAAGGCAATTCTTCCTGTTAATCAACTCCGGACAAATAATCAAGGAAAAGGAGAAGCAGGAGTCACAAAAATGCAAGAAAATGGCTTACTTTGTCGCTATCGTGGGACATCAGTGACCGAGGTAAAAAACTGGTTTATACAAACTTGGCAATTTTATCGTCAAGCCGACTTTGGAGAGAAGGCGATCGCCCCCAGAGTTTGGCTTTAGGATAATTGCTCTAGCATTAAGAAAGAAGAAAATCTGTTAAAATATCGATATTTAGCTATATGCCAAACACGAATAAACTCGAACGCATTTCTATTAAAGGTTTTCGCCGATTCCAAGATATAGATTTAGAAATGAGAGATTTAGTCGTCGCGATCGGAGCTAATGGTTCGGGGAAAACCTCTTTTTTAGATGTATTTTCGCTCTTGTCAGCTTCGGCCAATGGTCAACTATTAGATACATTACAAATTCAAGGTGGTTTGAATGAAATTTTAACGAGAGGGCGATCGCGGGAATTGGAAATAGGTGTTTCGATGAACGTTCCGGATTATGAACCTTTGCAATATAATTTAGTTCTATCTCCAAAAGGTTTCGCTTACGAAATCAAACAAGAAACCTTAACTCAGCATAGCGATCCTTCACAAAACGAACCGTTTAAATATATAGATTCTTATCGATCGCGAATTCAGTATTTTAGTCAAGAAGATAGAAAACTTGTAACTCCTAATTGGGAACACAATTATCTAGAAACCTCCCTTGCTCAAGTTCCCAAAATGTATCATCAGCCTGAAAATTTGAGAAAAAGTTTAGGATCTTCGAGTTATTATGGGGCATTAGATGTTTCTCCTCAAAGTCCGATTAGATTGCCTCAAGCAATGCGTCCGTCAAAGTTACCGGGGGCAAATGGTGAAAATTTAGCCTCTTGTCTTTACAATTTGAGAGAAACCAATCAAGATGATTTTGAAACGATTGAAAGTATTCTTTCTACGGCTTTCTCTGATTTTGAAAAATTAAATTTTCCTCCAGTTGCGGCAGGAACTTTGTCGATAACATGGAAAGACAAAAATTTCAGCGAACCCATTTATATGCACGAACTCTCGGAAGGAATGCTAAGATTTCTTTGGTTAACTACTCTCTTACAAAGTGATAGTTTAAGTCAAATTACATTGATTGATGAGCCAGAAGTCAGTTTGCATCCCGAACTGTTACAACATTTAGTCTATTCTCTGAGGGAAGCCGCAAAATATACACAATTAATTGTTGCCACTCATTCAGATCGATTAGTGCGATTTCTCGAACCCCATGAGATATTAATTTGCGATCTTGAAGAGGGGGCAACGACAATGACTTGGGCTGATACTCTCGATCTTGAAAAGTGGTTAGAAGATTATACTTTAGATCAATTATGGGCAATGAATATTCTCGGAGGTCGTCCATGAAAATTGCAATTTTAGTAGAAGGAAAGACAGAAATTGCATTTCGACATAAACTTCGCGCTTTTCTCGAGACAATTTTGGTGGATAAAACAATGCCCAAACTTAAATTTATTCCTTATAATGGTCGCATTCCTAAAGAAGATAAACTAATACGATACTCGATTAATGATAGGATTATGTCAAAATGTATCGAGAACGCAATACTGGGTTATGACAGTCGGGATAACTGAATAATGGCTAAATTTGTATTTGTCACTGGGGGAGTCGTCTCCAGCATTGGAAAAGGCATCGTTGCTGCCAGCTTGGGACGATTGCTTAAATCTCGCGATTACTCGGTTTCTATTCTGAAACTCGACCCCTATATTAATGTCGATCCCGGTACGATGAGTCCCTATCAACATGGAGAAGTTTTCGTCACTGAAGATGGGGCAGAAACCGACTTAGACTTGGGACACTACGAACGCTTTACCGATACCTCTATGTCTCGTCTCAATAGTGTCACTCAAGGCGGTATTTTTCAAGCCGTTCTCAATAAAGAACGTCGAGGCGATTATCAAGGGGGAACCGTTCAAGTTATTCCTCATATTACCAACGAAATTAAAGAACGGATTAAGCGCGTTGCGACCAATACCCATTCCGATGTCGTGATTACAGAAATCGGCGGTACCGTTGGCGATATTGAATCTCAGCCCTTTTTAGAAGCAATTCGGCGCTTTCGTAAAGATGTGGGACGAGATAATGTTCTTTTCATTCATGTTACCCTCATGCCCTGGATCGCGGCGGCTGGAGAAATGAAAACCAAACCCACCCAACATTCCGTCAAAGAATTGCGATCGCTGGGCATTCAACCCAATATTTTAGTTTGTCGCAGCGATCGCCCGATTGAACTAGGCATTAAAGAAAAACTCTCAGAATTTTGTGATGTTCCAGTGGAATGTGTGATCACCTCTCAAGATGCCAGTAGCATCTATGAAGTCCCCCTGATGTTAGAACAGGAAGGATTAGCAAAGCAAACATTAGAACACCTCAAACTAGACCAGCGCCTTCCGGATCTCACTCAATGGCAAACCCTTGTGGAACGAATGAGAGCGCCTCAAAATTCCCTTGAAATTGCCTTAGTGGGAAAATACGTCAAACTCAGCGATGCCTATTTATCTGTCGTTGAAGCCCTCGGCCACGCCGCGATCGCCCTCAATAGCGAGGTGAATATTCGTTGGGTCAGTGCGGAAGACATTGAAACCAAAGGTGCAGAAACTTACTTACATGATGTTCATGGCATTGTCGTTCCAGGAGGGTTTGGCGTTCGTGGAGTAGATGGTAAAGTAACAGCGATCCAATATGCCCGCGAATGCGATATTCCCTTTTTGGGTCTTTGTCTGGGGATGCAATGTTCTATCATTGATTGGGCGCTCAATATTGCCAAGTTAGATAATGCCAATAGTGCAGAATTCGACGGCGAAACCCCCAACCCGGTCATTAATCTTTTACCAGAACAAGAAGATGTCGTAGATTTGGGCGGTACAATGCGTTTGGGTTTATATCCCTGTCGTCTCACTCCCAATACCCTCGCCCATTCTCTCTACCAAAAAGAAGTGGTTTACGAACGCCATCGCCACCGCTACGAGTTTAATAATGCTTATCGCAATCTTTTACTGGAAACAGGCTATACCATTGGGGGAACCTCTCCCGACGGGCGTTTGGTGGAAACTATCGAGTTGAGCGATCGCAAATTCTTTATCGCCACGCAATTTCACCCCGAATTTAATTCTCGCCCCAATCGTCCCCATCCTCTCTTTCTCGGCTTTATCAAAGCAGCCCTCGGTCAAAATGTGGAAATATCCGCTTCTTTGCGATCGGAACTCGAAACCCCAACCAGTCAGGCTTATCCAAATTCTACGGAACGAACAACGGTAAAGGTATGATAATTGATAATTGAGATCGGAGGATAGCGAATCGAATTCGCCTCTCTTGGTAGAATTTCCCTTGCGTCTCTCGCCAACGAGGGCTTCCACCGCAGATTCAATCAACCTGTTGATAATTGTTTAGGGATGAGGGTTCGTGGCACATTGGGTCAAGATTAAATACGAAAGGCAACATTATATTGTCAATCTCGATCGCATTAGTGCCTTTGCCTCCTCTCCTAATGGGAGAGTCACTTTTTGGTTGCCCGATAGTTCGATTCCCATTATAGTGATACAGCAAAATAGTCCAGAAGACTATCAAAAGATACAAGACTATATTCAGGCGATCGTCGAAAATTCTCTACTGGGCTGTTGGATGCGCCTCTTTTACGATCGCTGCGAATATTTTATCAATCTCCACCAGATCGGGAGTTTCGCTTATACCGCTAATGGCAAACTCACCTTTTGGATTCCCGATTCTTCTGTACCTATCATTTTAACTAAACAAAACGATCCAGAATCCTATGAAAAAATCAAAGATTTTATTTTCAAAAAAACTGGAGAGATTTTACCCTGAGTGAAAACCAATCTTATTCTTTTCAAGGAGATGGGGATCAGCAACCCTTGCAGATGAAGGTGGGCGATCGCGGCATACAGCGAAAAAGCGCTTTGCCAGTTGCCGCAAATCTCGTTTAAATCTGAAAGTGAGGTCGATTTGAATCGGTGTTGGTTCACTCGGCATCAATACCCTCCCACATTTGTGACAAGGGAAGTGTTTGATCTGTCAGTGTCTCATGTAAACCCTAGCGAAGTCCTGTCACCACGACTTCATCTGGGGTATCGTCAGGATCTTCAAGTTCGTCCTCGTTTTCCCCAGAGAGTAACGGTAGGGATTCGTAAACGGTAGCATCGTCACGATCGCCTCTCTGGGCTAGGTCTGCTTCTTCCAATCGTTCTAAATAGGGCATTAGTTCGCTAAAACTGCGAAAGCCTAATTGTTCGAGGTCTTCTATGGCGATCGCCTCATCGGATAAGCTACCCCGTTGCGCTAAAAAGAGGCGAACTTGCTCTTCTCTGGCGTTTAATGCAGCTTGTTCGCGCAAGGTTCGAGAAGCGGCTTTTAAGCCTCGATCGAGAACATCTGAAGTGATTTTATCTACTTGCAGATCGGCTGCTGTGGAGAGGACGGCATTTCCCAAACGGTTGAAGAGACGGGGTTTGCCGAGGGAAATGGCACAAAAACGCTTTGCTGCTTCTGGGGTAAAAGGCAAAACACAACGCGGATCGTGGCGATCGGTGCAATCGTTGTCAATTCGCGCACTGCTGAGATAATTGATCAGCATTTGATAAGTCGTTTGCGAATCGAGTTCTTTTAAGGGGAGTTGCAGGTCAAACAAACCTCGTTCGCTGGTTAATAAGTCCCCGGCCATACCTTGAGGATGCCCTGTTAACATAAACCATGCTCGTCCTTTCAACATTCCTTGAGCATCGTGCATCAATTGTCGCACTTGACGGGGATTTTGTTTATCGAGGTCGTCAATGGCGATAACAACCCCATCAGGATATTTATTTTGCGCCCTTTCTAAGAGTGTTTCGAGGCTGACAGTAGGATATTGTGATTTAGTAATGGGTAAGTCTTTCTCGCTTATCTTGCTTGTGGCTACCGCATTTACACCAACTTCAGCACTGCGTTCTTTTACTACTTTATCGGTGGGAATTCCCATTTGATAAAGTTGACTTTGCGCCCAATTATCATCGGACATTTCTCTAGCGACGGCAATGAGTGCGGTTGTTGCGAGGTCTAAGTTTGCGGGGAGGGAAATATACGCGGTCAGCATTTTAGGACGTTTGCGGCGCAAAACTGACAGCACTTCCAGCAAAAAGGTACTTTTGCCGATTCCGATTTGACCATAGACCAAAATGCGGCGACGTTCGCGACTTTGGAAGAGATTAAAAACTTGTCCCAGTTCCTTTTCTCGTCCAGTGAAAATATGATTGAGGGTTTCACTTTCGAGATCGATGGGACTTTCAGTAAAGGGAATTTCTCTGAGTCCTAAGCGCTCAATATTGCCCGCAGACTGGTCGAAAATATCGTCAGCAGTGGTCATAAGTACACCTCGTTTGCTTGTCGTTTCATGGCTTTTTCTGCGGCTTGATAGCGATCGCCTATTTTCGCTGCCCGATCGCCTTCTCCTAACTGATTGTAACTGTCGCGGGCTATCTGAAGTTCTTTCATTCCTTTTTGCAAAAATCCTTGGGCAATAAGGACGCTTCCCAATCCTGCGCGGCTTTGGGCGATACCGAGGGCATCGTTTAAATGCTGATAGAGGCGCAGGGCATCGCGATAGTATATACGGGCATTATCGCGATCGTCGAGGGTTTCGTGGGCGCGTCCGGTTTGAAAGAGGGCGTTTGCATGAGCCAGGCGATCGCTTCCTGTACTGAGTTGGTTAACACTATTGAGCAAGAGTTGTAGCCCTTCTTGCCATTGTCCATCGCTGATGAGACGACTACCTAAGATCGATTGAGTAGCAGGGAGTGCTTGCCACATTTTTTGGCGATCGTAGTGTTCGGGGCTAATGGCATCTAAGGCAGTTTCATAAGCCTGCAAAGCCTGTTCTAAGTCGTTAGGGTTCTGGCTGCGATCGTAGCGACGAGAGAGGGCTGTTCCTAAACGATACTGGGAATCGATGAAGTCTGGACTACCGGGAGGGGAAATTTCTAGGGCTGACTGTAGCAGGGTAATAGCTGTATCTAAATCTTGGCTATTTTCAGTTAATTCGGAACGTTTTGTTAGTGTTTCTGCTAAATTGCTTTGATTGATTGACCACTTGTACGGGTATGCGTCGCGAGTGAAAACTTGGGCAGCTAATTCATAAGCTGAGAGTGCTTGTTCGAGATTGTTGATTCTCTCCCCTAAAATTTGCTCTCGGTAAACATTTGCTAAATTATGTTGAGTTTCAGCCCAATTTTCAGGGAATGCCTCGCGAGTTGTTATCTGCAAAGCTAATTCATAGGCTGCGATCGCCTGTTCGAGATTATCTGCCCTCTCTCCTCGAATTCGGTCACTGTAGGCAATTGCGAGGTTATTTTGCGTTGCAGCCCAATTTTCAGGGAATGCCTCGCGAGTTCTTACCTGCAATGCTAATTCATAGGCTGCGATCGCCTGTTCGAGATTATCTGCCCTCTCTCCTCGAATTCGGTTACTGTAGGCATTTGCGAGGTTATTTTGCGTTGCAGCCCAATCTTCAGGGAATGCTTTGCGAGTAAAAATTTTTAGTACAAGTTGAGAGGCTGTAATGCTCAATTCTAAATTTAGCTGACGATTCCCTAGAGGAAACTCCTGAATAAAAGCACCAAAAACAGAAAATAGTACTGCAATATTCCATTGCTCTTTTGATGTTTGATTTGCAGTTAACTTCGCAAACACTAAAGGGAATGCTTCCAATAGAGATTCATCTAACTTGGCTAAATTCGACTGAAAAAATTGATGTGCTTCTGTTTTGCTTATCTTCGTCTCAGCCATGTGCTTTCTGAATGCAAGCATCAATTTACGCGCATCCCGTGTTGGTATTGTCGTTTGTGTCCCAAAGCCTTTTTTCTTCTTACCCATAACCTTTCCCAGTCAATATCACAATAATTTAGAACCAGAAACAGCAAGACTGTTTTCAATCAATCCATCTTCAGGAATTAAATAATCATCTTCAGGAGGAAGTATTTCCGAGTCTAATTGTTCGGGTGAGAGAACCTCTACCAATGCGCGATTGTTATCATGCAGTAAATGAACCAAAAACACTCTTCCATCCTCTGCATTTTTATAAATACTCCTCAAATCAAACCGACCGGAAATGACACTCGCAATCCGACTCTCAGATACCGACGAATAGAGCCAGAGACTTTCATTTTCTCCCTCATCAGCCCAAAAAGCAATATAACGAGTTCCCGACGCATTCTCTGCAATAAAAAGGCGGGGTCCATCATACCAATCGAGAACTTTAATTATTTCTAGCTTACCCAGCATTGTGTTAAGTGGTAGAAAACTCATATTCGTCTCAACTCATCTCACCATTATACAGGTATTTAGATTTTCTCTTACGCATTAGCGAACAAGATGCCCGCACTACCATAGAAAGAGAATACAGTAGTGGGAGTCCCAATCCGCCAGAGATTTTTAATCCCCGACGGATCGCAACTGAGATATAAGTTCATTAACCAAGATTAGGGAGTAATTGCGGCAGAAGTTGACCAGGAACTTGAGACAGCGCGAGATTTTGTCCTTGGATTCCACCTTGTTTGTAGAAAGCGCGGACAGTACGAATAATATAATTTAATGCCGTTTGATAACTGTCTGAATCTTGGGCAACATTATTTAATGTTTGTAGATGAGCCTGTAATGCGAGTTCTAAGAAGTGTATTTTTTCGGATTTAGAGAGAGAAAATTGCTCTTCTGTTCCTAATTGATAGCAAACCAAACCCAGATTATTGTAAGTGCCTAAAAAGTTAAAATTAACCTTAACTGGGGGAGTTTGACGATGGAGATGATGGGCGAGTTGCGTGGCAATTTGATATGCTTCTATTGCTCTTTGTAAATAGTCTTGTTTTTGAATCGTTTCTAGTCCATCCGTAGCCGTTAAATGCCAATATGCCGTCCCTAAATTGTTTTGGGTTGCCGCACAAGCAGCCGGAGCGTTTTCCCCCGTGCGATAAATCGAACTCTTCTCATAACAATCGATCGCCGATCGCAAATGATTTTCTCGTGTTTCGTGTTGCGATAAATTCCAATATGCAGTACCTAAATTATTTTGGATCATCGCCCAATTGAGGGGATCGCCTTCAGGATCGTAGTATTTTCCCGCTTCAGTATAAGCCGCGATCGCCGCTTGTAAATTTTCTGGGGCGTTCTCATGTTGCGCCAAATGCCAATAAGCTGTACCTAAATTGTTTTGAGTCGAACCATATTTGAGGGCGTTATTTTCCGCCGTGCGATAGTACAATGCTTCCTCATAGGCGGCGATCGAATGTCGCAGGTTTTTCGCCAAATCTCGATAGCGAGCCATGTCGCCATAAGCCGCCCCTAAATTATTCTGGATCATGGCATAGGTTTGGGGCATGGCGGTGCGATCGCCCAAAGTCGCGATCGCCTCTTGATAGATAAAGAGTGCCTGTTCTAAGTCAGGATACGCCTGTTCGGGACGATCGGGACGGCGCGATCGCAGCCAATAAAAATTGCCCAGATCGTTATAAATTTCCGCCGCAATGGGAAAAGTTTCTTGATACTGTAATGCCTGTTCGTAGGCCTGAATTGCTTCCGTTAGGGTAGCGCGATCGGCTTCTGCCAAAACTCCGGCACAGATTGACGAATATTATTAAACCAAGGTTTGGACACCCAAAGCAAAAGACTGAACTCTACTTTTTTCAAGTGACGTTCGATCCATCGTAAGGTACGGATAAAGCGCTGTTGTACGCTTGCACCTTGACGGGTTAACTCCTCAATGCCAACAATTTCAAAAGTAGGATGAGGGAGAGAGGGTGTCGAGTGGGGGTTTTGTTTGAGAAAAGTGGCGATCGCCGCCAGAAAGTTAGGATTATTGACATCTAAGGTTAATTTAACTAAAGGAGAAGGGCGATCCATGTCCCCCGTGTGCAACTGTTGGGAAATGCGATCGCGCAGTCCGATATTATCGCAAACAGCAAAAAAGATTTGACGGCGCAAACCAACTTGTAAGGCCTGTTGCAAGCGATGATAATTAGCCATATTTTTTGAGGTGGAAGATGCAGACATGGACAAATTAAAATTATGTTGAGTCTTAAAATTGAGGCTTAAATTATGAGTTATCTTATAGCTACTAACTACAATCTTGTTTCTCCATAATCTGCACGTTTTTGCTTTATTCTTTCCTCAAATCCTAAAGCCCTCCTTTTTTTCCCATGAAAAAAACTAATGCTGTCCGTTTACTGGATAATTTGAGAATCTCTTGCAATCTGGCGATCGCAAAATGGAAATGGTAGCGCTGAAAGAAGTGCAACCTCTAACAGGTTATATTCGCGGAGGAGTGACGGCATTAGCCAGTAAAAAAGAATATCCCGTTTATGTCGATGAAATTGTCGGGATATTCGATCACATTGCTGTTTCTGCGGGAATGCGAGGATGTTTAATTTGGCTTTCTCCTCGGGATTATTTACAAGCGGCTAAAGGAATATGCGGGGAAATTTCCGAATTTTAGTCGATATCTGCATTAGCGCGATCGCCAAAAACAAAGAGCAAATTTGAGTGATTGAGGGTGGGCTTTACCCACCCTTGTTTTAAACCAATTCGTAGGTATCGGGATCGGCTTTGAGGATGAACATATCCCCTGCTTGAATCACTTCTCCTGTAATGCGAACTTCATCAGCAACCTTGTCGAGAATGCGATCGTTGACGGCTTTTCCCTCGCGATCGCTTAACACAAAGTACATCTTTTCTCCCGCTTCATTTTCCACCAAAAAGATAGGAGGAACACCGCCACTAATACAGCGAATAGCACAACTGCGGTGAATTGCGGTGCGTCCCCGTTTCATCACTCCAGGATAGCATTTACTATCAAGAATTTCCCCCACCAGGGTAAACTCACCCAAGGATCTCTCCCGATCGGGAGTAGGGGCATTTTCTGGGGTATCGATCGCCTCAACTGATTGCGTGGCTATCACCGTCAAACTATCCCGATGGATGGTGATTCCTGTTAAACTCACCCATTGACCTGCTTTTTCCAGATCGGACTCATCCACGCCACTTTTATCCGTATCCATGAGAATATAGCGGGAATACTTTACCCCTGTTCCCGTCTCTCCCGATCGCGGTACGAGGAGATGGGGAACCGGTTTCGCTAGCAGGATCCCTTCTGTCTCGGATCTGCCTGCAAAACGCCCTTCGTTGAAATGGTCGTGAATGCCAGGAAGTAGCAATGCTAACGCGATCGCGATCGCTGCCAGGAGAGGGATAAACCACAACAGATGGCGCAAAAACCCCGAGGGCATTTTGCCATAATTAACATAAAATTCGTCTTTTTTACGAGGATTTTGGGTCATTGCGCCACCTCCACGGGAATAATAGCGGGGTCAACTTGGGTACCAGGAGGATGAGGAATTGTCTTAACGAGAATGCGATCGCCTTCCAGTTTGACATCAAAGGTGGGAATTTTTTCGGTAAAGGGGGGTGGAGATGCCCCAGAATCGGGTATATATTGATAGCCATGCCAAGGACAGGTAATACAGCCGTCAATAATTTTGCCTTCTCCTAAAGGACCATTTTGATGCTGGCAAACATTGGAAACGGCGGAAATCTTATCCTCATATTTAAACACGGCCACCCGTTCCCCTCCAATCGTGACGACTTTAGCGCGGTTGTTGGGGATATCTGCAATGCAGCCAATTTCGACATATTCGGCATTAGTTTTGGCCAAATCTGGGCGATCGCGCTGCACTTCTCGCCATCCCGCAATTAGGTGCAATCCCAGAATCCAAACCAATCCTAACCCTACCAGAATCGTCAGTAAAGGGTCGCGATTCGATTGCAAGGCACCCAGGACCACATGACCGACTAACAGCCCATAAGCGAGGTAAACCCCCATGTGTAGGGCTTTCCAAACGGGAGCCGTTAAATTGACCAACCAAAAATCGTGACTGGTAGCAGCCATGAATAAGAAGATCCCTAAGGCCACAACTCCCAGTATTTCAAAGGGAAAACCGGTCAAGGAAAAATAGTTGGTATTGCTAACAAACACACTGGTTGTCGGGTCTAAATTGCCGAAACCGTGATAGCGAAATCGTACCAGACGGGCATGATTGACGGCGAGGGCAAACATAGTTACTCCCATGTGTCGCCGATTGAACAGGAGGGGATAAAACTTGGGACTCAGCCGCGAGAGGGGTCCAATGGAGAGAATAACGTGGAGTAAGATAAAGGCGGCGGAACCATAGGCGCGAATTCTCAGACCAAAATTATCGGGACTGGGATAGGGATCGATCTGTTCGGCGATATAGCGAAAGAGAAAGATATAAAGGGCAACCAGTCCCACCAAAATCAGATCGTAAACGATCTTTTGACGATTCCACTGAATCGACTTATAGTTAACACTCACAATTGTCTCCTTAAGGTTTTAATTCGGAAGGGAATTCCCACGCAGCAAGCAATTCTTGCCCGGTTTGGCTGTAAAGGATGAGATAGCCGTCATTTTCTGCGATCGCATCGGGGAGGATAAATTGGCGACGAGAGGTTCCCGCTAAGGAACCGAGAAGGAGGGCGCGATCGCCCAATTCTTCGGGTTTGCTGGCGGTTTCATCCCAATACATCAACAGATCGGGGCTGAGAATAGGGCGATTTGGTTTGAGAATGAGAACGAGGCGATCGCGGGAATCGAATTGTGTTGCAGCCTCGAGGGAGATCGAACTACTTTTCAAGGTTGTACTGGCGATCGCTTCTTCTTCCGTCGCGATGACAAAACCCGCCTCTTCAAAGAGGGAGGTTGTTTCGGGACTGGTGGCGATCGTGTAGTCTGGGCGCAGGACGATGCCAGCAATAAAACACAGGGACAAAAGAACGCTCAAAACAGCGAAGGCAAAAAAGTGAGTTTTACGATGAGAGAGAAGCATGAATCAATATCCTTTACAATGCGTGTTTGGCGGCTTCCCTGCGATGGGCGTTTTGTTCCTTGGGATGAGTTTTTCCTCGTAATAGCCGCAGCAAAAATAACGGCCAGAAGAGGGTGACACCGGGGATAATTAGGATGCGAAAGAAAATTGCCAGATCGACAATAATGGCATTAACTCGTTGCAGAAATGAGGGAGACTGGTTTTCCTCATGGGAACTATTCCCACTCTTAAAACTACCGATGACGGATTTCACGGCGGGATCGACTCGAGGAATCAAAAAGAGAACAAAGGCGATCGCAAAAATGAAACCCGCAGCTAGATAAGCGCGGATGAGATTAAGTCCCCATTCAACTACTGCAATTGCGGTACTATTCATAGTCAATTTGCATGAAAGCGCAATTTTACATTTTGTCTATTTTGGCGCGAGAGGTGTCCAATATTATGAGAATATTCTGAAAAGTTTGCATATATTAATCTTATCGGTGGCATTTTATTGGCGATCGCATTTTTGCCAGCATTATAACTCAGCATTACAACCACGTGGCAACCAAGCGTAATTCTTCAGGAATGGGAACATCAACTGAAAATTCGAGCATCACTTCGCGATCGCCTAAATATCCCGATTGCTGAAACGATAATAACATCCGTGCTAAGGCAATCCAAACCTCGCGATCGTACTCCCAGTCACAACCTCGAACCGCATAGCAACTAATCGATTTTAACGCCCAAAAATAACTATTCCGCACAATCGAACCGCCCTTTTTATAAGAGGGAAGATCCTCAATGTTAATACAGAGAATATCATCTTTAACGGTAGCTCGCATCGTCTTATCACAAATTGTTACTTTTAGATATTGTAGGGGGGGCGCGATCGCAGAAAATACTGATATCTCGGTTTTTTCTCTCGCATACTCAGTATTATGAATATATTTTAGCGGGATTGTTGCAAATCATTAAGGAGGTGTTGTATAGTAATGTCAACAGATGCGAAGGATAGTAAAGAGAAATCAAAGGTTTGGATTCTGTCCAATACAAAGTGCTAGGGTGATAGATATAGAAACAATTCGTTCAAGCTAATCATACGCTCCCGAACGAATTATTCTCAATCAAGAGGAGGACATCTCTTTACTGTCCACCCTAGTCAAAAAGAAGCAAACCAAGGGGAAGCAAATCAAGGGGAAGCAAACCAGCGAACCCATCTCCCTTTTCTAGAAGAAGCGATCGTTTAATTACGTGCTGTTTTTTCAAGAGTGATTTTACGTTTATTCAATGGAGTAATCAATATGAAGCTGTTAGTTCAGGGCAATAACATCACCGTCACTGAAGCCATTCATCTTTACGTGCAAGAAAAATTAGAAAATGCGGTCAGGCACTTTCAAAACATTACAACAAAGGTTGACGTTCATCTGTCTGTAGCGCGAAATCCCCGGATCAGTGATAGCCATAAAGCCGAAGTTACTGTCTACGCGAATGGAACAGTAATTCGGGCGCAGGAAAGCAGCGAAGATTTATATGCGAGTATCGACATGGTATCTGATAAGATTACTCGCCAACTCCGCAAATACAAGGAAAAACATTTCCTCAAAAATCATAAACCTTCTAAAGCGGAAGAGTTAGCAACACAACCTCCCATCGCCACAAATATCGAGGATTTAATTGGCGATCGCCAACCCGAATTGCCTTCTGAGGTGGTTCGCATGAAGTATTTTGCCATGCCCTTGATGACCATTGATGAAGCATTAGTACAACTGCAATTAGTGGATCACGATTTTTACGTTTTCCGTAACAGCGAATCCGATGAGATTAACGTGATCTATATGCGAAATCATGGGGGATATGGCGTAATTTTACCTCGTGAAAGTAGTGTTAATGGAAATCATGCCCATGAGAAAAATGGTCACAAGGAAAATAACAAGGAAAATAGCAAAGTTTCTGAGATGTTTCTTGATGAAGAACAAACTTCAGAAATTCCACCAGCACAAGTTTGAATTAAATACCTCTCCTTTTCCAAGGAGGGTTTAGGAGAGGTAAAAATAGGACAAAATTTAGTTATTGAGTGCAAATTTGTCTGACTGCTGTTAACCCGGAGTAACTGACTCCCGCAGTGCCTTCTCCTGGATGCGTTGAATCTCCCACCAACCACAGATGTTGAATGGGGGTTCGTGTCCCAAAACCGAAGGGACCAAAGGTAGAAAGGCGCTGTCCCACTCCTCCGACATAACCTTCTTTTCGTCCAGTAAAATGGGCAAAGGTGCGAGGGGTAGCTACTTCTTGATGCAGGATAGTTGCAGAGGTGAGGTGAAAATATTCACCCAGACGGGCGATCGCCTCGCGAGTATATTTTTCTTTTAATTGTTCGTAATTTTCTTTGCTTCTTTGCCACCATTGTCGCGTATCAACGAAGGAAGAAGCAATGATTGTACCTTGTCCCTCGGGGGCGCGTCCATCTCCTGGTTTGCTAACAGAAACGAAAAGGGAATTATTCTCGCCAATTTCCCCCGCGTAGTCGTAGAGAAATTGTAAATGCGGGGGACAATTTTCAGGAATAGCAGCGCGATCGACTCCCAAATAGACTACAAATGCCCCAGAAGGAGAGGAAAGTTTATCAATTCTGTATTGGTATTTTTCCCAATTTAAGAAAGAAGTTGGCGGAAAAAATGAGGAAGATAGGGGCTGCGATCGCGCCTTATCTTCTACTAATTCCTGTAAGTTTTGTACCGTGACATTGGCGATGATTTCCTCTGCTTCTTCCTCCCAAACTTCTCCAGTTTTAAGATTGCGGATCGTGACTCCTGTTGCTTTACCGTTTTGAACATGAATTTTTTCAATACTGTGACGCATTTGAAGTTCTCCTCCGTGCTTTTTGAGGGCTTCAACGAGGCGATCGCTTAACACCTGCATACTACCTTCAAGGTGATATAATCCTTGAGGGGCTTGGGAAACACCTAAAGCCGTTGCTGCATAAAGTAAGGCTGTTTCATCGGCATTGACTTG
>NZ_JAYGHV010000402.1:0-20336 GCF_034932145.1 Spirulina sp. 06S082
TGGACGCAACCCAAGACCTGAAAGAAGCCGCCGCCGAAATCCAACAACTCCTGCAACAACTGCAACAAGACAACCCAACCGCCACAGAATCGGAAATCCTCCAAGAAGCCATCCAAAGTAATCCCACTCTCAAAACTCGCCTCTTCAACGCCTTCAAACGGGGAGGAATCGAAACCCTGAAAACCTTGATCCCCGGCCTTAGTATCGCCGAAGAAACTTTCCTCGGCTTCTTCCAAAACGACCCCGATCGCGAAGTTCGCCAAATCGCTACCGATGCGATCGCGCAACTCCAAGAACAAAATCCCGACAATGAAGAATAAAACGAAAGCGATCGCCAATGCGGTTCACCAGCAGATTATGAAGGAGAAGAAATCATCAGTGGAGATATTGAGAAACAATAACCAACCGCGATCGATTCCCTCAGAGAAATTCTACATGATTCTCCATCTCTAAGGGTTCGAGAACCTCCCAAATCAAAATCAATCCACGCACAATTCCACCAATTGTTGTACTTTGGAAGGGATTTTTGCTTGTATTTCTCGCACAAAATGTTCGCTTTCTTGAATTTGTCGTCGAATTTCATCAAAATTATCGTGATAATAAGCCAATGTAGCATATACATCTGCGAGAGTAATTGTAGGATGTCGCGATACGATTTCATCTGGAGAAAGTCCCATTTGTTCATGCCAAATGACAACATCTTGTACTCTAATCCGATGTCCGACAATGCAAGGTTTCCCACCACAAATCTCTGGATCGATTTTAATATGTTCTGCAATTACTGCTGTCATCTGTGTAACATCCGTAAAATTCAAGTTAGTGTCTAGATTCAGATTATCTTAAATCATTATAATAGAGAAAACGCGATCGCCGCCTTCTGAGCTTTTATCGTTATAATTGTTTTAAATGGCTGATTCCCTTGCGATCGCCGCCATACTTCAAAAATGTTTTAAACTTTTGTAGGTCTTTTTCAAGCACAATATTTCGACATTTTTTCAAATCAAACTTAAACCACAATTGGAGATATTTTTCAAAAATGAGCAATATATATGTGTTCCATCAAAGTCAAGGAAACGACGGCTGGCTTTGGTACAATATATTTGATGGTCATAAATGGGCTGGGGATGAAAAAGTACCCAACACAGGAATAACCGGAGATCCATCCACCGTACTCTACAAAGATCAAATCTATGTCTTCCATCAAGGTCGAGGAGATAGCGGCTGGCTTTGGTACAATGTTTTTGATGGCTCCGAATGGTCTGGAGATAAGGAGGTTCGCAAAACGGGAATCACCGCAGGACCCTCGGCTGTGGTCTACAATGACCAAATTTATGTGTTCCATCAAGGCCGAGGAGATGATGGCTGGCTTTGGTACAATGTTTTTGATGGTTCGGAGTGGTCTGGCGATCGGAAAGTACCTAGTACGGGCATTACTTCAAGCCCATCTGCAGTAATATATGACGATAAGATTTATGTGTTCCATCAAGGTCGAGGAGATAGCGGCTGGCTTTGGTATAATGTTTTCGATGGCTCGGAATGGGCTGGAGATAAAGAGGTTCGCGGTACGGGATTAACAGACGATCCGGATGCGGTGGTATACGAGGGAAAAATCTATGTTTTCCATGAAGGAAGAGGGGATAATGGCTGGCTTTGGTACAATGTTTTTGATGGCTCGAAGTGGGTTGGAGATGAAAAGATACCCAACACGGGAATAACTGCTGGCTCTTCATCTGTGGTCTACAATGACAAAATCTCTGTGTTCCATCAAGGTCGAGGAGATAGCGGCTGGCTATGGTGTAATAGTTTTGATGGCTCGGAGTGGGTTGGCGATAAAGAGGTTCGCGGTACGGGTATTTCTGAGGGACCCAGTGCAGTTGTTTATTGATTTTTAATTACAAAGTCCCAAATATTTCTCAAGAGAATATTGGGGACTTTTTGTATGTTTATCTTCTCTATTTTTTAACCCCTTCAATACAAATGGCATTTTCAAAACTTTCAGGATGTTCGACTCGCGCAAAGCGATCGTCTCGCCATTCTTGATATTGACAGAGACGAACCTCTTTAAACCCTTGTTCGATAAAGGCATTAGTCAGAGAAGATTTGTCCCACATCCATTGATGGCGATTATTAGAAAACATTTCTCTCAGGCGATCGCCTAGTGCTTTTCGCGTCCCTAAATGACCAATCAAAGAGTTAGTCATAAAATTAATGGAGGCTTGAGATGCAAGATTTTCTTCCTTTTTTTCCTGAATATAAGTAGCAATTAAATCTTCTAAATTGGGAACAACTGCGCGGAAAATTCCTTGGGGTTTTAAATAAGAGTAAATTCGTTCCATTGCAATTTTAAAATCAAGAATACTGAGATGTTCGAGAACATGGGAAGCATAGATTAAATCGCAGCTATTGGGAGCAATATCTAAACCTTTGACAATGTTTCCATATTGTGCATTTGTAGACCATTCCGGTAAATTGAGTATGGGAATCAAAAAACGTCCAATCACAGGGAGTTTAACTAATCTTAAAGAGGGAGAAGCATCAATATTTTTCCAGCCTTCAGCGATAATTAAACCACAACCAATATGCAGGCATATTGGTTGTTTATTATTGGTTATTTGTTGTGGGTTGTCTTTCATTAATAATTGTTTATTGTTCATTAATAATGGTCTGATAAACCGAGATGAGATGTCCGGCGATCGCATCCCAAGAATAGCGAGTTTTGACTAAGTTTTTGCCATTATCACCTAATTCGCGACGCAGTTGAGGAGATGCGAGGAGAGTCGCGATCGCCTCGGCTACTGGCTTCACTTCCCCTTCTACCACTAACCCAGCCTTAGCTGCAAGAACTTCCGGGGAAATTTGCACTTGAGGGGTGACAATAACAGGTAATCCTACCGCCATTGCTTCGGCGACTGCAACCGCAAAGTTTTCTGCAAAGGAAGGTAAAATGAATAGATCGGAACCTTGTAAGACTAATGCTTTACTTTCCCCAGTTAAAAACCCAGCAAAGGTAACATTGTATGTTAAGTCAAAAGATGCAACCAAACTTTCTAGTTTTTTCAAATATTCTTCTTCTCCCGTACCTGCAAAAATAAGATGAAATTCCTGTTTGGTTTTGAGAGAATGAAGTGCTTCGAGTAATAATTCTGGACGTTTTTTATAATGGATGCGAGAGAGAAATAAAATAATCGGAGTTGTAGAAGCAATCTGATAAACTTGGCGAAGTTTTGAGCCTGCATCATCAATAATTATCTCCGATTGCACTCCTAAAGGTAAAATGGCTTTAGGTGCGACAATACCAAAATTATTAACATCTTCAGCTTCTCCCTCCGTGGTACAGTGAATAACCGCCGCTTGATTAAGATTTCGACGTTCGATTAAAGCTGAATATATTTGCTTTTTACGCTGACTTTGTGCTAAAGCCCAGGGGGATAATTGTCCCATTGTCCGAACAGTATAGGGAATCTTTTTCCACCTGGCGATCGCCCCGGCACAAGTAGAACTATAAGAAAATAAATAATGATGATCTAAAATGTCATAATTGGCGAGATTTTGCCATAACCATTGCGTTAAAGACCAAGAAAAGAGGAAACCGCGATCGTTACCGAGGGAAATCGTATTTTTTGGCGCAGAAAAGCGCGGGAAAAACCAAACAGGAACACCCTCATATTCAATACGCTGATGGAGAGGAACATCTAAAACCTCTAAACCATCATCGTCTGTTGTGGCAATTTCTGCATCTATATCGCGATCGCGCAAGGCTTTGACTAAATTTAAAACAACTTGAGTTGGACCCCCTCGCGCTGACGAAACGGAAGGAATAACATGAAGAACTTTAAACATAAATTATTATTTACTGAAAAGAGGCGCTGTTAGAAACGCCTCCATCTTTTAATTCTACTCTTAATTCTACTCTCAAGGATGCAGAATTTTTGTTTATTTTAGTTTGCATCCATCTCGATCGCATTTTCATCGAATTGTTCGCGATCGCCACCAATACCGGGAGTCGTATCTAAAATTTCAGCACCAGTTAAGATCAGCTCGCTCATTTCGGCACCCGCCGCCGTAATATTGTAGAGGGTCGCATTGGTTAAATTAACGCGATTTAAGATGGTTCGATCCAATATGGAATCAGATAGCATGGCTTCTGTTAAATCGGCATCGGTTAGATTTGCACCAGTTAGATCCGCACCTTCTAAATTCGTTCTGACTAACATAGCACCTTCCAAATTTGCATCCCTGAGATCGGCTCCAATTAAATGTGCTTCGGAAAGGTCTACTCCGGATAGATCGCACCCACGACATTGACCTGTCGATAACAGGCGATCTACGGGATTTTGAACTTGTAACTCTTCTAACTCTTCTGGGGTTTCTGCTCGTGCCGCATTTCCAGATAGAATACCTTCAGATAGAATGTTTTGTTGACTCGCTTGTTGATTCGGAACTCCCATAAGAAGCGCGATCGCAACGGTCAGGGGAGCAATAATTCCTAAATTTTTCATGTTGCACCTCACTTTTTTTTCCTTCGTTATTACTATCATAACAATTTTTACTTTTTTCTCTAATAAGTTTAATTAACGTCTTTTGGCAAAGATTAAGAAATCAAAAAAAGCTGGATTTCATCACCAAATAATGATAGGATGATAAACTACCAGTCATCGGATTGAGGAGAACGTGGAGTTTCCCAATCATCGATCGCCGTTAATGGTTCTTCCAAGTTTTTCTTTAAGATTGCTTTCTCTTTTGCTTTCTCATAAATTATCGCTTCTGGGATATTACCCTGATTAATCTCAGGAATAACCTCAGACTGGGATGTTTCGATTTCGAGACTGTTTTTAATCGGTTCCACCACTTTGGCGATCGCATCTTTCACAAAGGCTTTCACAAATTCATCTTTCTTGACTAACTTAAACTGTTCCTGTACTACCTCCGTAATGCCACCATCCCCCCAATCGAGATTTTGTCGGAAATATTCTACAAAACTTTTGCCAGCAATGCGGGTTAAATAAGCAGCAGTAATGCCTTGAATTGTTTTCCCAACGAAATAGGTTGCGACATTAAATTGCAGGGCAGTTGAGAGCATTTTTACCGCCCCTTTAACAATTCCCAAACTAACCAATGTTTTTGCCAAAGAAAGCGCTAATTCTCGCCCTCTTTCCATATTTAATTCACAACCATAGACCTTACCAATTTCTACCACCATTTGGGCATTAACTGCCGCCGTTGCCAATAAATCCAAAACAGGTAAAGGAGTGACAATAACTGCCCCTGCACCAATCCACTGAAAGCGATCGATAATTTTATCTGCTTGTTTGCGTTGCTGCTTATCGATTAAACTGCGAGCTTCTTCTCCTAAACGCTGAGATTGTAACAAAATATTATCGGCGATTAAATCTTCTCCTTCAGATCGTAAAATTGCTGCCAATCGTTTAATTAAAGGCATGATTTCTGGTTCGGGTGCAATCATTTGCCCGGTTTCCAATTGTACGGCTTGAGGATTCCCACAAACTGCAATTACATCAGATGGAGAGATAAATTCCTGTACTCGTTCCCGTAATTGAACTAAAATAGTTTCTACCTCTTCTTCCGTATAAAGATCGATTTTATTGAGAATTAAGAGAGAACGCTTGCCAATCTGTGCTAAAATCTGTAAAGGTTCGCATTCAGACTGTCGCAAATCTCCCTCCACCACAAATAATAAAAGGTCTGCCTCTGTTGCTAATTTGCGTGCGATTCCTTCTCTTTCTATTCCACCTTTGCCAATCTCTAAAATTCCAGGGGTATCTGTTAGCAAAATTTCTCGTTCTAAACCTTGTAATTGCAGGTGATAGGTTTCTCCTAATCGCGTCGTTCCCATTGCTGCACCAACTTCCCCGACCATTTTACCAATGAGGCTATTAATCAGAGATGTTTTGCCCGCAGAACCAATACCAAAGACAACAACTTTAATTTCTCCTCGGTTCAAACTGGCTTCAATTTCTCGCGATCGACTCAATAATGCTTCTTGGGCAATGCGATCCTGGATTTTCTCGACTTGTTGACGAACTGCTTTTAAGGTTTCTCCAGCAACCTCTGTTTTTTCTTCGGGGAGTTTAGCTAGAATGCGACCTCGCTTGTTTTTCTGCCGAGGATTTTTAAGGGCAAATAAGTTAAAATAGTAACCAAAAGCAGCAATCAGTAAGCCTAATAAAATAATCAGTAATAAGAGAACGAGATTGGCTAAAAGAGGCGCAGTAAAAGAAATTTGTAAATAAAGTCGATAGATTGAATCCACCAGCCATAACATTAAGCCGAGAATAAGACTAATGCCAACAATAATAATAATGATTCGGTGTAAAGGCATACGAGGCATAAGAGAATTAAAATAAGTTTAACGCAACAGCCAGCTAAAAACCGATCTGGGTTCGTCGCGATCGCAGCGTATCTAATTTAATCGCGTTAACTTGATAGCCTTAACTTGTCCTTGAAAGAGAACGACTAATCCTCCCTCGCAAAGACTGAGAAGAAGAAGACCATTTGCATCGATCGATAGGTTGCTGGTTTTTTCCATTTTACCTCTTTTTCGTGCATCTAATTCTGAAGTAAAACTTATCTTTATTAGTCTGGCTCTGACTTCTAATTTGTAGTAGAATCAGTTTATACAAATATTTTCTGTCTTGTTTTTCTATGTTTCTTGATTCTTTTGCTTCTGATGCGGTATATCTCAGCGAAGAAACTTCGATCGCCCTCGCGCAAAAAATTGCCGTTCAACCGATAGAAACACCTTTTAGCGATCGCCCTATCTCTACAGCTTATGTTGCTACGACTGCCCCAGAGAAAGAAAATATACCGATTTTACTCTTACACGGTTTTGATAGTTCCGTGTTTGAATTCCGTCGCTTACTGCCATTATTGGCAGCAGATCGCGAAGTAATAGCCGTCGATCTTTTAGGATTTGGTTTTACAGAACGTCGCGCAGATATTCCTTTTGATACGAATGCCATTAAGATTCATCTCCACGCTTTTTGGCAAACATTTATTACTAAACCGATTATTCTGGTTGGCGCTTCAATGGGTGGTGCAACTGCGATCGATTTTACCTTAACTTATCCAGAAGTGGTGGAAAAATTGGTACTTCTTGATAGTGCTGGTATTGCTAAACCCCCTGCGCTTTGGAAGTTATTATTTCCTCCCTTCGATCGCTGGGCGACCAATTTTTTAAGCAACGCGAAAGTCAGAGAAAATATTAGCAAAACAGCCTATTTTGATAAAAGTTTAGCGACAGATGATGCAAATTTCTGTGCAGCTTTACATTTACAATGCGATCGCTGGCATGAAGCATTAATGGCTTTTACGAAAAGTGGGGGTTACGGTTCATTTTTACAGCATTTACCAGCGATCGCACAACCGACTCTCATTCTCTGGGGACGTAATGATAAAATTTTAGGGACGAAAGATGCAGGCATTTTTCAGCAGCGTATTCCCAATAATAAATTGGTTTGGATCGATCGCTGCGGTCACGTCCCCCATTTAGAACAGCCGCAAATTACCGCAGAAGCGATCGGACAATTTGTTCGCGATCGCCATATTTCTAAGGTTTAACAATCAATTTTAATAATTTAATAATCGATCTATTCTTTAGAAACGTTCGCCAATATTAAAATAAATAGCGCTATCACCATTATCGCTAAAACTTAATTCAAAGCGGAATAATCCAATCGAGGTCTTGGTTAATAATCCCACACCAAACCCAAACCCATCACCGGGTTTTTGTCGTACCTCACCGGGTTGACCGAGGACATTATTCCCCGTTCCTAAATCCGAACCATAATCAACAAAAATACTGCCAATGAGGTCTAAATTCTCCTGAAATAAGGTTATAGAAGAAACAGGAAAACGATATTCAGCCGTTGCTAAAATAAAACTGCGACCGGTGCCAATATCTCCCACATCATAACCTCGAATCGATCCTCCTCCTCCCAAAGTGAAGCCTTCATAAGGAGGAACTTGTCCTAAAATTGTTCCTCCTTGAAGATTCAAAACTAAAGTTCTCGGTCCTTTGGTAAAACCAAATAGATCGAGAGGAATAAATTGAGTTAAATTCCCACTCAATCGATTAAAGGCAATGTTAGCATCCCCCACAGGAATAGCTTGATCTAAACCCAAACGAATGCGAGTTCCTTCGCTAGGAAATTGAGAATCATTAACATTATTGTAGAGTGCAGAAATATTGAGACTTAAGAGATCGTCTTGTCCGCGATCGCTAACGGTTAAGCGATTACCTAATTCATCGACTGGTTCTAAACTCGAAGAAAGCAACCCATCTCGAATGGAAACTTTATAATAATTAAGCCCAAAAGCAACACTCCATTCTGGATTAAATACCTGCAAGTATTCTATTCCTCCACCAATACTATCAAAGATGGGTTTATTTCCGTTCGGTAAATTGACTTCGCGAGTACCACCATTAAAAGCAGGATATTCAGTTTGAATATTAGCAATATTGACCGACAATCTCGAAGATTCATAATCGTGAAAATAACTGAGATCGAAACCGAAAGATTTGGGATCGATAACCCAGAGGTCTCCCCCTAAAATAAGGAGTAAATTATTATTTGTACCGAATTTTTGACGAAAATAAGCAGTTGCTGGTAAATTGGCAGAAGTTCGCGTTCCTCTTAAAACGGGTTTCGCTCTAACTTGTCCTTGTAGTGCTGTTGGTTCGCCGATGAACACTCCCAAACCAAAATCACTAGAAAAAGGAATATTGAGATCTCCTCCTAATACTTCTTGTTCGACTTCTGGGCGATCGTTTGCTGTTTCGGGGTCATTATCTGCATTAGAATCTTCTGATTCATTACTCTCTTGTGCTAATAGATCCTCAGCTTTAAAACTCACTTCTCCTGGCGCAGGAAAAGTATTTCCTGTCGATCTTGTTATTGAGTTTATTGCTGGAGATGGCAAAAGTTCTGGGTGGTTAGCTTCGTTATTCTCATCAATTGCGATCGCCTCAACTTTCTTACGTTCTTTAATGGGTAAATTTGCAGTTTCAATGCTCAATTCATCTAATGAATCAAAAGTATTATTTTGGTTTTCTGCTTCTAAGGATGCTAAAAAAGATGAGTAAAGAATATCAATGAGTTGGTCTTGAGCAATAAGATTGGTATTTTCTCCGATTAATTCTCCGATTAAGACTACATCGTTGCGATCGCCTTCTGCGATCGAGATATTTGCAGTTTCAACGCTAAATCCTTCTGATTCTTGTTTCGCAACTTTAAATGATTCTTTGGCTAAATCAGGAATAGATTCAAGGCTTTTAGTTGGAGATAAATCGGATCGGAATTGAACTGCGATCGCATTTTCTGGTAAATTGTTTGTTTCTAGTCCCCAATTTTCTCCCGCAAACAATAAGTTTACAGTAGTTGAACTGAATAATATGATGCTTAAACGCAGCATTGATGCTGTGGATAAAGGTTGCATGACATTAAGCTCTCTAATTAATTAAGTTTTGTAAAAATTTTCTAGGACAATTCCTAAACTCTAACTATATCAAATATTGCACTGCATCGCGTAAATCGTCGCAGATCGAGTTTGTTTCTGTATTGAATCAAAAAAAAGAGGAAGATGAGAAAAAATTGATTCTTTCCTCATCCTTTATTCCTCATCTCTCGTTATTTCAAACCGTTACTTTTTCCAAGCTCAATTTTTCTTGTTTCATCTTATCAGGAATAGGAATGGGATAATCTCCTGTAAAACAGGCAGAACAGTAACTACTCGGAGACTCTCCAGTTTCCTCCAGCATCCCTTCCCAACTTAAATAAGCCAGAGAGTCAACACCAATATGTTCGGCAATTTCCGCGATCGATTTGGTTGCGGCAATTAGCTGACTCTGATTATCCGTATCCAAGCCGTAGAAACAAGGGTGAGTGACAGGAGGAGAAGAGATTTTCATGTGAATTTCCGTTGCACCTGCGTCTCGCAACGCTTTGATGATTTTCCGGCTGGTGGTTCCTCGGACAATGGAATCATCCACCAAAATCACTCGCTTTCCTTGCAAAACATCCTTGAGGGGATTTAACTTCATGCGAATTCCTGCTTCTCGCATATGTTGAGTCGGTTGAATGAACGTCCGTCCTACATAGCGATTTTTAATCAATCCCTCCCCATAAGGAATACCCGAAGTTTCCGAATAACCGATCGCCGCCGGTACCCCAGAATCTGGCACCGCAATGACTACATCGGCATCGGTGGGGGATTCTTGCGCCAAGCGTTTCCCTAACCGCATTCGGTAACTATAGAGAGTTTCGTCATTCACCACACTATCGGGACGGGCAAAATAAATCATCTCAAAGACACATAATTTCCGCTCGGGTTTGCCTCCCCAATGAAAGGAAGCCATGCCTTCTTCTGTAATCCAAACTAATTCCCCTGGTTCCACTTCCCGTAAATATTCCGCCCCGATAATATCCAAAGCGCAAGTTTCCGATGCTAAAACATAGCGTTGGGGCTTACCCGGTAAAATACCAATCACAAGGGGACGAATGCCATAGCGATCGCGCACTCCCATCAGTCCCACCGGAGTCGCGATCGCCAAACTATAGGCACCCCGACACATTCCAAAGGCACTTAACGCCGCATCTAACCATTCTTTGCCACTATCGACTTCATTGGCGATCGCCAGGGCAATCATTTCTGAATCTGTCGTGGTTTCAAATTGACAGCCTCGCCGTACCAATTCTTGTCGTAAAGATTTAACATTGACAAGATTGCCATTATGTGCTAAAGCTAAATGACCCAATCTCGTTTTGACGATCGCCGGTTGAGCATTGGCCTTTAAACTCGATCCCGTGGTGGAATAACGGGTATGTCCCACCGCCAAATCCCCCGGCATCTCGTTCAAAATCTCCTCATTGAACACTTGAGACACCAGCCCCATATTCTTGTGCTGGTATATTTTGTCCCCAGCAAAAGTAGCAATTCCGGCGGATTCTTGACCGCGATGCTGAAGGGCAAATAAACCGAAATAGCTCAACTTAGCCACATTTTCTTCCGGGGCATAAATACCAAAAACACCGCAGGCTTCTTCCATTTTGTCAGGGTTTTCTGGCGATCGTCCGGCTGGGGAAAGATTTTGCTCGTTCGCAAAGATTGGATTGGGGATCATAGAATTTCTACTGGGCTCCTAAATGCTGGCATTGAACGAGAACAGGCGATCGCATAAGCAAAATAATGTTATGGGGGATGGGATTACTGCTGAAGGACATAGCCCGCTCTAAACCTTAGCTTAATATTTCTTTAACATTTAAGCCAGAGGGAGCAAGGAAAACCAATCTTCCTACAATCGCCGTTCGATCGCCCGAGACCAGCGATCCCTCATGTCACATATCTTAACATCGAGAAGTGCGGAAGTACGAAAGCCGCAAGAAATGCGTAAATTTCCCTCGGTTTGCGTCACCGTACCTATCGCTTGCCAGAGATTATTAAGCACCTCCTGTAAATAGTCTTCCCAAACGGACTGAGATTCTGCGGCGATCGCCACCAAAATGCGATTTCCTCCTTCTCCAAAGAGAATTTCATCCCATCGTTGACCTGCGTTTTGGGGGGGGTTTAAGCTGATTTCTGCCCCTAAATTGCCACTGATGCAACATTCCGCCAAAGCAAAAGCGAGGCCGCCCTCAGCGCAGTCGTGGGCAGATTTAACCCAACCCTCGCGAATGCCGTGACGACAGGCTGCTTGTACTTTTCGTTCTAATTCAAAATCAATGCGAGGCGGTTTGCCCGCGATCGTGCCGTGAATGGTGGCGAGGTATTCTGATGCGCTTAGGGTGGGGAGGGTGGGGATGCCGAGGAGGTAAACGCGATCGCCTTCTTTTTGCCAACTTTGGCCGCACGTGCGGGTAATATCGGGAACGAGTCCCACCATTCCGATAACCGGGGTGGGGTAAATTGCCTGGGGTTTTCCTTCAGAGTCCAGGGTTTCGTTGTAGAGGGAAACATTGCCTCCAGTGACGGGAGTTCCCATTTCCTGACAGGCTTCGGCAATACCCTGACAAGCAAGGGCAAGTTGCCAATAGCCTACGGGATGTTCCGGACTGCCAAAATTGAGATTATCCGTAATGGCGATCGGTTCAGCCCCCACACAGCTTAAATTCCGCGCCGCTTCTACTACCGCCGCTTTCGCCCCCTCATAGGGGTCTAAGTAAACATAACGAGAATTACAATCTGTTGTCACAGCTACGCCTTTTCGATCGCCACCCCCCTTCTCAAGGGCCGAGGCGATCGGACGCAAGCGAATTACAGCAGCATCGGCAGCACCGGGAAGAACGAGAGTATTATTTTGTACTTGATGATCGTATTGGCGATAAACCCAGCGTTTTGAGGCGAGGGAAGGAGTATCGAGGAGTTGCAATAAAACTTCGTTCCAACTCTGCCATTTTTCGCCAATTTCAATCCCTTCTTCCGTACACGCACCTACTATACTCGATACAGTCCATTCCCATGCCTTCCTCGCGTATTCTGGCGGCTCTGAGAGCAATTCTCGATGATAGATGGGAGTATCTTCTGCTAAAGCGGCGGCGGGAACTTCGGCAGCAATTTGACCTTGGTGGAAAATTCGCACAATGGGTTCTTGTATTACTTTTCCCGCAACCACAGCATGGAGTCCCCAACGGTGAAAAATCTCGATTAATTCTTCTTCTCGTCCCTTTTTAGCCACAAACAGCATTCTTTCTTGGGACTCCGAGAGGAGATACTCATAAGGAGTCATCCCCGGTTCTCGGGCGGGAATTTTATCTAAATCTAACTCAACCCCGACCCCTCCTTTTTCTGCCATTTCCGAGGTTGAACAAGTCAAACCTGCTGCCCCCATATCCTGCGCTGCTACGACTGCCCCGGTTTTAAATGCCTCCAAACAGGCTTCGATTAAAGACTTCTCTAAAAAAGGATCTCCCACTTGTACGGCGGGGCGATCGTCCATTGAATCATCGCTGAGTTCCGCACTGGCAAAACTCGCGCCCCCCATGCCATCCCGTCCTGTGGTTGAACCCACGTATAACACGGGATTGCCAATACCTGCGGCTCCAGATTTAACGATTTCCTCAGTTTCCATCAGTCCCAAGGCCATGGCATTCACGAGGGGATTGCCCGAATAAGCGCGATCGAAGTAGACCTCACCGCCCACGGTAGGAATGCCGGTACAGTTGCCATAATGGGCAATTCCTTCCACTACTCCATTAAAAATGCGCCTGGTTTTCGCCTCTTCTAAACTCCCGAAGCGCAGAGAATTTAAAATGGCGATCGGACGCGCCCCCATTGTAAAGATATCTCGCAAAATACCACCGACTCCAGTGGTTGCTCCTTGGAAGGGTTCCACCGCCGAGGGATGATTGTGAGATTCAATTTTAAAGGCGAGGTGATGCCCGTCTCCTAAGTCCACAACTCCAGCATTTTCACCGGGTCCGACGAGGATATGTTTCCCTGTAGTGGGAAATTGTTTGAGGAGGGGACGAGAGTTTTTATAACAACAATGTTCGCTCCACATTACCCCAAACATCCCCAATTCTGCCTTGTTGGGGTGGCGATCGAGGCGCTTGACGATTTCTTCGTATTCGGCCGGTTTAATGCCTTCTGAGGCGATTTCTTCGGGGGAGAAGGGAGGAACAGTCATAAAAAAGGGGGAGAGGATCGAGGACGCATTTGATTCTATCAATTTTCTTTTATGATGGGAGTTTAGATTGCTCATTGTTCATGGAAATGACCCTCACCGCTTATAAATAATCCCTCGAACTCTTGCGAGGAGAACTAAACGATTGTTCCATCCGCAAGAATGCCGTGAATGCGACCCATTGCCGTCTCAAAGTCAATATTGCCATGTTGTGCGCGATCGTAGTCGTCTCGGGCGATATCGACAAACATCACTAAACCTCGCCCCGCATCTCGTTTTTGCAAAAAGCTAACTTCTCGCACACAAAGGGGACACAACCCGTCGTAGAGAAGTTTGATTTGCCAAGAGGGTTTTTCGGTTGCTGGAGTAGAGGCGATCGCAGATTGAGAGGAGATCGTAAACTATTTTCTTTTTATCTTAACAAAATGCAACGGAATGATGAACAATTCACTGGCTTTAATATGACCTATTCGAGAGGATTTGTCACGCGACCCATAAATAAAATACTGTTTGAGAATTTATCAACTAAAAGAAACAAGAAAGGGCGATCGGCTTTGAATTGGTGTCGTTCTGTTATTCCTCTTGTTCCGACAATCACCGATGTGCTTGCTCCTGCTTCTGTTCCTCGTTCGTTAACATCAATAAAGGCCTTATGAACAACTTCCTGTATGTATAAAGATTTGTCTCCATTTATGCCCGAAAAATCTGACTGGCTTCCAAAGGCTTGAGGCATTCCCATTTCGATTAGAGTTTCTTTTAGCAACAAGTCAGATTCCATTTTAAATCGAGGCAAAAAAACTTCAATACTTGCTGATTCACTATCCTCTAAATCTAAGAACCATTGCCTTAAATTATCAACCGTCACTTGCTCTTCCAGTTGAATCAGTCCCCCGAACTCTCGAGGTAAAAGAATAATCATAGTTATCGGGCTATTCCGATAGAAAAGCTCTATAACTTGCAGATCGGGATACTCTTTATAGTTTGCAAATACTCTCTCATGGTACATCATGGGAATATCGATCCAGCGATCGCGATCGATTTGAAAGGGACGTTCTTGAGTATTTTCAGTCGCGAAAGAAGAAGCCCATAGTCCTTTAAAATGAATAACATTGGTCAGAACCAATCGCGTGAGGCTATTTATTATTCCTTCAGAAATTGCCTCTTGAATTTTTTCATTAGTTTTTTGAGAAACCCAATGATTAATGGTTTGACGTGACGACTCGGGCTGGTTTTGTAAATCTAATTGGGCTAAAGGAGCCTGATAGCGATCGCGAGTCAAAGCGACAAAATCATCGAGAAGAGAATAGTCTTTCTGAACCCAAATACGATTGGCAATTTTCAGCGTTTCGCTGAAATAATTCTCAAAATTCTGCAATATGTCAGCAAATCCCGCATGAAATTGTTCTGAAGGAAGATTAAAATGCAAAACATTGGCCATTTCTGTTGCAGTTGTACTTCTCGCACCACCATAGGTCATTGCCAGTGCAGCAGATGTACTAAAGGGGGAAAAAAATAAATTTCCTTCTTGGTTTCGCAGTTGTTGATAAAGATCGACAGCAAAAGTGGTATTATCTTGAACAACTTTTTCTGCATCTTTGCCAATTCCTAAATCAAAGAGCGATTTGCGATCGCTTTTTGCTGATTTCTCGTTCTTTTCTAGACAACAAGGAGAATAAGCCAAGCCTTGCTTATCAAAGCCTAAGATTGAAAATAGCAACGCTATTGTCAGTCCAGAAATATAAAGGAATCGATTCAGTGAGTCAGTTTTGTTCTGCTTCATGGAGGATTTTGTGAGGAACGATCGAGAGAGAATTTCTTTTAGGCAAACTGCGATCGCCCATTATATAAGTTTGCCAGTTCTTTGTTCCGACTCAAGGCAACAGCACGACGAATCGCAGCATCGGCATTAACCAACCCATGACCAAAAGCAGCATCTTTGCCTTCTCCTGCGGCAATTCCTAAACGGGTTGTGGTTAAATCCATTGCAGTATCAATCAGAATTTGCCGCAATTCCCCACCACTCAGGGCAGTATTCACACTCCAAACCAGAGAGGCAATACCTGCCATATTAGGGTTTGCTGCCGATGTACCGCCAAAGGTAGAGAAACTACCCAATTTGTTCATTGCAGGGGAATCCGTGGCAGCCATGAGGGTTAAACTTGAACCATAGTTGGAATAAGAAGCGCGATCGACACTGGTAGCATTGGTTAACCCGTCAATTGTTGTTGTCCCTGTTTTTCCTAACGCCCCGATCGCCATAACATTTTCATGGTTGGTTTGCAATCTGGCCACACCGCCACTAAATCGCGTATCGTCAGGAATATCAATATCTTGCCCTCCATTCCCCGCAGCAACTGCAAAGATAGCGCGATCGGCGTTGTCTCGTATAAGTTCTTCTAGCTGTGCTTGAGTTCCACCTTGAGTGAGCCAAAATTCTCCTTGAACCCCTGTTTGAAAGACGACGCGGCGATCGCTTGCTTTGGCATAGGCGATCGCCTCTTTAATTGCAGTTTGCAAGTCTACCCCATCAATATAAACATTGGTCACATAAACATCGCTATACCAATTAATTCCTGTCACGCCAAAATTATTATTACTGGTTGCTGCCATAATTGTTGTAGCAGAATGGCCGTGACCATAATTTTTATAGCCATCAACATCGGTAGAATCGGTAATGAGGCGATTATCTAAATCTAAATCGTAAACCCCATCGGAAGAACCGAATTCGCTTAAAATTCCCGTATCTAGGGTAACTAATAAAACATCCTGAGAACCTCGACTAAAACGCCACGCATTTTCAACATCAGAAACCCGTAAATTCCATTGTTTGTTAAAATAAGTATCATTTGCTTTTACCTGTAAATCTAAAATATCTCCCGTGGTAAATTCTAGTCTTTCGATGCCTTGAAAATAAATCTCATTGCCATTAGTTAAGCTGATAAAATCAAAAGCAGTTCCTTGGAAAATGGCTTGTTTGCTGGTTGAATTAAAGGGATCGTAGTTGGCTAAGTTAATACCATTAATACTGGCAATGCGATCGCGATCCAAGCCGAGAGAAAGGGTATCTGTGCCACCTCGTCCAACAAAAATATGACCAATTCCAGCAATATCATTATAACTTAAAAATTCTCCCGCTACTGTACCAAACTGAGTCGTATTCTCATCCCAACTGAAAATATTTAAACCTTGGAAAAATGAATTGATTTCTAAACCACTGAAAGTATTAGCAACAGCACGAAAATTGTAAGTTCCTCCGACTAAATTTAAGCCATCTAAATTAATTAACGCATCCTTGAGATCGCTATTACTCCAAGTCCCTAAAGTCGAGAAAAGAGAGCCATTTTGCCATGCTTCCAAGCGGACGCGCTCGAGATCGAAGATATTCTCTAAAGTATAGTTCAATCGCAATGCACCATCTTGAAACACTGTATTCGCTGTCGTATCTCCTGAAGCGTCAAAGATAGCGAAATTACTAAAATTACTGATAGGGGTAATTAGTTTAAACTGGCGTGCAAAACTGTTACTCGCTGCCCCTATTTTGTCGTAAGCGATCGCCTTTAAAGTATATGTCCCACTCCCAAAATTACTCAGGTTCAAATTATAATCAAAATTTGCCCAATTTGGACTCCATGCAGCAGGTGTTAAATTAGTAATTTGCTGAGGAGAAAAGAGTTCGTTGCCATTTAACCATAAACTCACGTCAATGCGATCGATATCTGTTGCACCATCTAGATCGGAAACCCAAGCATTTTTTAGATTTAAAGTTTCGTTAGAACTATAGGTCGTTTTGTCAAGAGTAAATTGTAATTTTTCTGGGCTATTATTACTTAGAATTGGGTCATCGATCGTCAACGATCGCGAAAATATATCACTTTTTGCATTAGATTGGTCGTAAGAAACCGCGTGTAAAGTATAATTTCCTACATTCAACCCTGCGAGATGAATCTTATGGATAAAACTGCCCCAGTTGGAACTCCAAGAAGCGGGAGTTAAATTCGTTTGTTCGGAAAATAGAACCGCGTTTCCTGTAGAATTTTCGAGGGTAAAAGTAATTTTCTGTAGGTCGATCGCGCCATCTTTATCAAAAGCCCAACCATTTTGAATCTGTAAAATATCGCCGCTTTCATAAGTTATTCTATCGAGGGAAAAACGAGGAGAATCGGGAGTAGAATTAGGGTTAAAATTAGGGTCAATAACTTTAAAATTGCGCTGAAATGAAGTACTCGCAGCCCCTAAACGATCGTAGGCGATCGCGGATAAGGCATAATCTCCTCCAGTGAGTTCCAAATCTGGCAACAGATGATGAAAACTCCCCCATTTCGTATCCCAAGAAGCAACGGTTATATCAGTAATTTGGCCGAGATTGACTAAAGAATTTCCATTTTGTTGTATTTCTAATTCAATGCGATCGAGGTCGATCGCGCCATCTCCATCCCAGACCCAACCTTCACGAATTGCAATACTTTCTGTCAAGGTGTAGCTGCTTTTGTCGAGGGTAAAGCGTAATTGTTGCGGTGTTTGATTATTGGGAGGTGAGGGTAGGCGATCGCGCGGTACCAAGGCAATATTATTCGTAATATCATTGGGAGAAATTGCAGCATCGAGAGAAGCAAAACTTTTGCTCATATTCCCATTGATGCGATCGCCTAACTCCGACGGTGGAACGACAGAATGAGGGTTGATATTAAGATTATCGGTGGGATAGAGTATCTGGGTTTGACCGGACATAGGAATGCACCTCGGGGGTTGCTGGCGATCGCCTTTAGTTTTGGCTTATCTCTATTCTCTATAATGCCAAAAGAAACCGCGATCGGCAATCACAATTTCTCGCTTACCGTCGAGGATATAGCAAAACCAAATTTATTCTCCGATTTGCTTCACATCCACCTCAATTGCTTCTATATCAATTGTTCCAGGAGGTGTAATGCGAACAAATTTTCCTTTTTCCACCAGAAGGGATTCATTACAATTGGGGCAGTTAAGATCGAGACCATTAAAAGCAGTAAAAGAATAATTACAGACAGGACATTCATCTTGTACGACATTACGGCCAACCCACCAACGGAGAACAAAAAAGCCGATAAAGAGAAATACAAAAGGTAAAGTAATGAGAATAAAAATCCAATTGAGAACCCAACCTAACCCCAAGGCACTTAAAAGAATAATAAAGGCCAAGATGGTTAACCAACAGCCGACCCCAGATAAATTAATTTGAGCGAGTCTAGAAAAATTCTGATTCATAATTTCGATCTCCTAGGTTTTTACCTTCTCTGCTTCCTCTAGCAATTGTTTGAGTTTTTGTCTCAAGGTTTCTTTCCCAAATTTAGCAAGGGTACATTCGCGCAACCACTCCCCATTACAGCGCGGATCGGCTCGATCGCTCAGACCATTTAGTATTTCAATACAGGCCCTTGCAACTGCGTCAACATCCCGATGAGGGACTCGCCACCCTAACTTACCATCTTGTAGAGGATCGATGGAACCATCTGCATCCCCCGAAAGGACGGGAATACCGGAAGCCATTGCTTCGAGATAGACAATCCCAAATCCTTCTTGGGAGGGCATGATATAAGCATCAGCAACGCGATAATGATCGGGAAGGTCTTCTGTGGCGATAAAACCTGCAAAAATGACCCGATCGCCTACACCCAAATCTGCGGCCAATTTCTGCAAACGCGGAAGATCGTCCCCGCGTCCAATCACCAAATATTTAACTTCAGGAAAAACGCGGGCAATTTCCGGTAAAGCCCGGATGGTAACATCAACCCCCTTATAAATATCTCCCGACCACAATCGGGCGACAGTCATCAGGACTTTGGCATTTCCCAAATTATATTTTTCTAGTAAATGGGGGGGTTTGCGATCGCGATCGAAGATCGTCCCATCCACAACACAAGGCAGCAAGCGCACTTTCTCGGCAGAAATTCCATTAGACTGACAAACCCGATCGCGACTGTAGCGACCGATCGTCCAAATAGAATCCGCTTGTTGCAGGGCTTGAAGTTGTTTTGGGGGTAAAGGCTCCCACACTTCTTTACCGTAAGTGAGAACTGTATAAGGAATTCCCAGACACTGACAAAAGACCTGAACTAAAGGCGCTAAATTAATATGCCCGCAAAAAACGTGCTGGGGACGGCGAAATAATAAACCAGCCCATAGCGCCAGCGCCAGTTTAACGCGCCCTAACCAAGGCGGAAGGGTTTTGAGATAGTGAAATTGGAGGCGATCGCTTGAAAAAGGATTCTCGCACTTCGATGAGTCCCGCAGGAGAAAAATTTCAGCGCTTTTCCCCTCAGCAGAATCGAACAGTTCGAGATATGCCCGCAAAATATCTTTGACGTAAGATTGAATCCCCCCTTCCCTAGCAAAAATCTCGAGAAAAACAAAAACATAATCAACCGTATTTTTTGAGTTTGGCAAAATATTCACTCCTCGCATTTCCCCTTAATTTTAGCCCCTGGTTTTAATCGGTTCTATTTGGCCGAGTTGAATGCGTTGCAAATCTTTGGCGACCATTTTCTCGATTATGGCCGATAAATCGGTCTGAAATTGCCACTGTAAATTCTCTCGGGCTTTGGTGGGATTCGCAACCAGTTGAAAGTGTTCGTCCGATCGCAGAAATTTAGGATCGATTTCAACATAATTTTGCCAGTCAAGATCGACGCAATTGAAGGCCATTGCTACTAATTCTCTGACA